>CBINJL010000334.1:0-4500 GCA_966250925.1 uncultured Opitutus sp.
AGGCTCCGCCCAGGCGCCTGCGTGTCGCGCGGCGCTCGCCCGGAGCCTGAGCGCCTCCAACGTCGCCGGTGAGCTCGCCTACTTCGAGGCGGAGGGCCACGCCGGCTTCGAGCGTCCTTACGGTCTGGCGTGGCTCCTCACCGGACTTTCGCGCTGTTTTTCCGGTTCAGGCACTTTCCGCGCCACCGGCTGGGCTGCGGCGGCGCTCCTCGCGGGGTTGCACGCCTGGAGCTACCGGCACGGCTTGTTCTCCCTGCAAACGAGTCCGGCGATCGGTCGGCCTCCGATTGCCGAAATCCTGCAAACGACGACTGCCCCCGATGATCTCGTCGTCTTCGTGGGCGACGACTGGAACCCACGCCTGCCGTATTTTTCGCAACGTCGGGCCATCATGCTGCGCACTCCGGCGTGGGCCTTTGGCGCGGAAATTCATCCGCTGCTCGCAGCCACCGCACCAGCCCGGCTCGGTGCGCTCGTCGCCGCCGGCGATTCCCCCACCATCACCGACAACGAAGTCGCCGTCGCGAAAGAACTGGGGTTTGTCACCACTCCGGCACTACGCGACGACAACTTCCGGATCTATTACCCGGCCGATCGCCTTGAAGCGCTGGCCGAAAAAATTCCGGAGGAACAACGCCATGGATTCAAGCTGCGCCAGCCGCCCGATATCGACATCCCCGGTATCACGCTGGAACAGTTCACGGTGGCCGAGCTGGACGACCAGCGCATGTTTCAAGGGTTTCACCCCCTGCCGGTTCGCGTGCAGATGCCTTTTGGCGTTTCCGAGATGACCATCGACGGCCGCCCGGCCCTCAGCGCCCACGCTCCGACCCTTCTGCATTTCAATGTCCCGGCCGGAGCCACCCTCATCTCACTCGACTACGGGTTGCTGCCCGACGCCTACGCCAGCGGCAACAACGGCGACGGCGTGGTGCTGACCCTGGAACATCGCGCTTCCGCCAATGCTCCGGCCCAAGTGCTGTGGACCCATTTCCTGGACCCTTACGCCCATCCCGGGGATCGCGGTCCGCAGAACGCCGAAGTGGCGCTCAACGCCCTCAGCGGGGGTGAAATCGTGCTCCGCGTCGATGCCGGCCCCAGCAAGAACATCGCGTTCGATTGGGCCTACATCCACGCGGTCGTGATCCGCTAGCGGCCAAGAGCGGGCTTTACCGCGCCCGCACAACCCGTTTGATCGACCCTTTTCATGCTCGAAAACGACTTTTCCTATTCGTTCATCGATACACCCCGCGATTGGCAGAACATCGACTCCGAGGAGATCGACATTCGCGGCTGGGTGGTCGCCAAGGCGGACGAGGAATTGTCCGACATCCGCGCCAAACTCGATGGCGTCGTCACTTACGGTATCATGGGCTGGGATCGCCCTGACCTGCAGGCCCATTTCAACGATCGCGTCAGCGCTCTCCGCTCCGGCTTTAAAGTCGCGGTCAAACCTTGGCGCGGTGCCAAAGTGCTGACGCTCGAAGTGCTGCGCCGCGGCGTTAGTTGGGAGGAATTTTTCCGCACCGAAATCAGCACCGCCGGCAACAAAATGCCCGCGCGCAAGCCCAAGCCGTTGCTGCGCACCGCCGTGCTGTCGGAGAGCCTGTTCTACCTCTACCGCCATTTTCACTACGAACCGGGCCGGGCGTTGCGCACCGAAGTCGACCGCGTGCTCAACGAGGTCACAACGCCGTTCACGCCGGTCATGCCGGAAAACGATCTGCTGGGCCACCTCGACCTGCCGGAATACTGGGTCAACGCCCACTATGAAAAATTCCGCATCAGCGGCTGGACGTTCTCCAAGGATCGCACGATTTCGAAACTCGCCGCCACCATCGGCAACGTGTTCGAAAATCGCCTGATCTGGGGCAAAGAGCGCGAAGATGTGCTCGCCCACAACCCGTCGTGGCCGCAGGCGCTGAAATCGGCCTTTTACGGCTTGGTCGACGTTCGTCCCGAGTCGTTCAGTCCCGCCTGTCTCAAGATCTGGGTCGAGTATCCGGAAGGGCCGCGGCAGCTTCTGCGTTCGAAGCGCCTTTATCTCAATAAAATCAACGAGAACACCGGACCCATTCCGGTTTATGGCGCGTTGAAATTCGCCCGCGTGGTGTTCGCGCTGCTGCGCGGAATCCTGCGCGGCAGTTACGCGGTGGAAAACTGGTCGGAGTTTTGGCAGGCCGTCCGCCAGACTCGTGCCAAGATCGCCGAGAAGATGATCCGGCGCAAATCCGGCGGCGCCGCCGAAACGCCCACGCCGTGGTCACGCAAGGCGCCTTACGACCTGTGGGCGCACCACAATCGCCTCACGCCGCGTTTGCTGAAATTTCTTCAGGGCGAAGCCGCCGCCATCACGCCGCGCGGGCCGCGCATCAGCATTCTCGTTCCCACCTACAACACGCCGGCGCGGTTCCTCGACGAGTTGATCGCGAGTGTGCAGGCGCAGGTATACCCGAACTGGGAACTGTGTTTCGCCGACGAC
The DNA here is from genome assembly GCA_966250925.1 of uncultured Opitutus sp. Taxonomy (GTDB): domain Bacteria; phylum Verrucomicrobiota; class Verrucomicrobiia; order Opitutales; family Opitutaceae; genus Actomonas. The sequence continues at coordinate 2,483 of CBINJL010000334.1, forward strand.
AAGTCGCCCCAGCCGCATGTCGTCAAAAAACTCGCCGCCGCTGCCGCCGCCGATTCGCGCATCAAATACGTCGTGCGCGAAACCAACGGCCATATTTCCGCCGCCACCAACTCCGCCCTCGCCCTGGCCACCGGCGACTACGTTTCCTTTCTCGATCACGACGACCTGCTGCCAGCCGACGCGCTGTTGCATGTCGCCGAGGCCATCGTCGCCAATCCCAAGGCGGATTTTCTCTACACCGACGAAGACAAGATCGACGCCTCCGGCCAGCACTACGACCCGCAGTTCAAGGGCGACTGGAATCCGGAAATGGCGATCACGCACAACTACACCCATCACCTGCGCACCATCCGCCGCTCCATCGTCAACGCGGTCGGTGGTCTGCGCGTCGGATTTGAGGGCGCCCAGGACATCGATCTGATCCTTCGCTGCGTGGAAAAGATCGCCCACGAGAACATTCTCCATGTGCCGTTCGTGTGCTATCACTGGCGGGCCCACGAAGAGAGCACCGCCCAACGTGGCGATCAAAAGGGTTATTTGTTCGGCGCCGCCCGCAAGGCGATCGAGGAAGCCGTGGCGCGCCGCGGACTGCGGGCCGAGGTTTTCCTGCCGCAGCATCTGCAGGAAAACGCCCTTTGCCTGCATCAGCTCAAATGGGACCCGGCGCTGCTGGCGGAAAATCCGGTCACGATTGTCATTCCTACCCGTGACCGCTCCAGCCTGCTTTCCACTTGTCTCGACACCCTCGACCGCACGGTGAACTGGGCCCACGCCAAAGTCATCGTGGTCGACGATGGTTCGACCGAATCCGACGCGCTCGCCCTGCTTGAATCAATCGAGCAACGCTCCGATCGGCCGTGGCGGGTGCTGCGTGCCGCCGCGCCCGACGGCGTGTTCAACTACTCCCGCCTGGTCAACGCCGGCACCTCCGCCGCGGACACGCCGCTGGTGCTGCACCTCAACAACGACATCGAGGCGATCGAACCCGGTTGGCTCGAAGACATGGTCGGCTGGCTTTCCGTCGAAGGCGTCGGCATCGTCGGCGCCCGCCTGATCCATCGCGACGAGACGCTCAATCACGCCGGCATCTGGATCGCGCCCGAAGGCGGTCTGGCCCACGACATTTTTGTCGGCGAGCCGAAGGACGATTTCGGTTACCTGTTCCTGCCGCACGCCGCGCGCGACACCATCGCGGTCACCGGTGCCTGTCTGCTCACCCGCAAGGATCTCTTCACGCAACTCGGCGGCTTCGACGACACCGACTTCAAAGTCGCCTACAACGACGTCGATTACTGTCTGCGCGCCGCCGCCGCCGGCTGGCGCACCGTTTACACGCCGCAGGCCACCCTCATCCACCTGGGCTCGGCCTCGCGCGGCATCAGCTACACCGAACGCGAACATCTCGCCTTCGTGCAACGTTACCCCGGCCTGCGCGATCCGCACTTCAGCGCCTCGGTCGCGTTCACCGGCACGACGTTCAAGGTCGATGCCTACGACCATCGGTTCTCCAGCCGTGAACTCGGACTCAACGTCGCCGTCGTCACCCACAACCTCAACATCGAGGGCGCACCCTTGTTCATCTTCGAATACGCCCGCCACATCGCCCGCCAGTCGGGCTGGTCGGTGCGTGTGTTCAGTCCGATGGAGGGACCGTTGCGGGCGAAATTCGAGGCCGAGGGTATGGACGTCGAAGTGCTCGATGTGAGCAAGATCTGGCAGGCGCCCAACGCCGAGGCCTACCAGCGCGAGATCAAGGCCTTTGCCCGCAGTCTGTCCTGGGGCGACATCGATCTGATCGTCGGCAACACCATGCTCACCTGGTGGCTGGTGCCGCTCGGCCGTGAACTCGATCTGCCGGTCGAGCTGTATATCCACGAAAGCAATACACCACGCCGTTACCTCGCCGAGCACAACATGGTCGCGCCGGAAATCATCCCGCTCGTCGACCAGGCCATCGGTGAAGCCAGCCGCGTGGTCTTCACCGCCAAAGCGACGTGGGACATTTTCGCCGAGCTGAA
>CBINJL010000335.1:0-4492 GCA_966250925.1 uncultured Opitutus sp.
TTTTCAGCAAGCGCCGTCTCATGCGGCTGGTGCAGGAAAACCACGTCGCCGGCTGGGATGACCCGCGTCTGCCTACGCTGGCCGGTCTGCGGCGTCGCGGCGTGCCTGCCGCCGCCGTGCGCAACTTCGCCTACAACATCGGCATCACCAAATTCGACAGCCTCACCGAAGCCGCCGTCTTCGAGGGCGCCGTGCGTGACGAACTCAACGAAACCGCACCGCGCCGCCTCGCCGTGCTCCGCCCGCTCAAGCTGGTGCTCACCAATCTCGCGGCCGACGAAAGCCACGCCTGCAACGCGACCAATCACCCCAAGAAACCCGAGCTCGGCGAGCGCACCGTGCAGCTCACTCGCGAAGTGTTTATCGAGGCCGACGACTTCGCCGAAGTGCCGCCGCCGAAATTTCATCGCCTCAAACCCGGCGGCGCCGTGCGGCTGAAATACGGCTGCATCGTCACCTGCGACGAGGTGATCAAGGACGACGCCGGCAACCTCCTCGAGGTCCGTTGCACCGCTGATCTCTCGACCCGTCGCGGCGAGGCCAACGCCGACCAGAAGGTCAAGGGCACCATCCATTGGATCAGTGCCACCGATGCCCGCGAAGCCGAGGTGCGTCTCTACGACCGACTCTTCACCGTGCCCGAACCCGGCGCCGAAGATGACTTCACGAGCGTGCTCAATCCGGAATCGCTCGTCACCGTGACCGCGAAAATCGAACCCGCGCTGGCCGACGCCTCGGCTGGAGAAGCCTGGCAATTCGAGCGCCTGGGCTACTTCGCCGCAGACCCGCGCGACAGCACGCCGGGCCGTCCCGTCTTCAACCGCACCATCACGTTGCGCGACACCTGGGCCAAGTAAGCGAGTTGTAAATCGCACTTTGGCGCTTGCGCCGCGCGTCGTTTGGGCCGACCCAGTTCGGGTCCCGCTTCAACCCAAATGGCCCGCGTCCTCATCGCCGACGACAATCCCGACCTGCTGGCCGTCACTTCGGAAATCCTGAGCCAGCAGCAGCATGTGGTGGTCACCGTCTCCAACGGAGCCGAGGCCATCGACGAACTCGCGCGCCAGGATTTCGACGTGTTCATCACCGATGTGCTGATGCCCGACAAGGAAGGCATCGAAACCATTATGGAAGTCCGCCAGTCGCATCCGGCGCTGCCCATCATCGCCATGTCCGGCGGAGGCCATGTCGGTCCGATTGACTACCTGAGTATGGCCCGCGCCGCCGGTGCCCACGCCGCGCTCACCAAGCCGGTCAAGCCGGCCGAGCTGCTCTATCTCATCGCGAAAGTCCTGCGCCGCTGACCGCGGCGCTTTTGGTGCGTGTATCCGGTTTTTAATGACGGCCGGAGATTTCGTCGACCGGCACTTCGCCTTCAAAATAGATCTGCCTGATCCACGCGGCGGTCGAAACCGCGCCCCGTCCCCACTCCGCCCAGGGCATCAGCAGGCCGCTGCTCAGAATATCGGACAAGGCTTGCCCGTCTTCCCGCGCGCCGCGCACCACCGCCACGGTATCACGCAGCATATTGCGGTAAGCGCGCAGATCCTCGCGCGTCGCCGGCTCGCCAAATCCGGGAACGATCACGGTTTCCGCGTCGATTTGCGCCAACACCGCCTCCACCGCCGCGATGCAGTCGGTAAAAGAACCGCCGTTTCCGAACGCGATGCGCGGGTATTCGCGATTTCGATACAAGTCTCCCATGAACACCACGGCCGTGGCGCCAAAGCGGACGACCGTGTCCTCCGCGCAGTGACCCGGACCGCGATACAGCACCGTCATTGCATCGTCGTCCGCCCACGATGCAGCATCACCGTGCAGGACGAAAACCCGCGCCTCAGCCTCGACTTCCGGCCAGTGGCTCGCAATCGCCTCTCGAAGTCGAGTGGTCGAATTCCCCAGCAACGTCACGCGTGAACCGTCAATCCGGCCGCCGACGTTTCCGACTTCGTCGCGCCAGACAAACACGTTAACGGAAAATGTGATCAATACAGACGCCGGCGCCGGCTCGGTGGCCGCGACACGCGCCAGTCCCGCGAGCATCAGGCCGCCGAGAAAAAGGCCGCGACGAAAGCAGTGCATTGCCATTTCCCCGACGCTTGACGATCGCGTTTAAATCATTCGGCCGCCGGTGGATTGGCCAGAAAACGATCAATGCGAGCCAGCACCTTTTCACGGCCGAGCACGCGAAACACCTGCGTCAAACCGGGACCGGCGTTGGTGCCCGTCACCGCCAGCCGCGCCACCGCCTGGTAGTCGCCGAAACCGTAGCCGCGCGCTTCGGCGCCGGCCTTGATCGCTTCTTCGATGGCAGTTTCGTCGGCGATGGACGGGGCTGCCGCGATCCATTCGCGCAACTCGGCCAGGCGGGCCAGCGGCTCGCCTTTTTTCATGGTCTTCTTGACCGCCTTCTCGTTCCACGGAAACGACTCGTCGAAGAAATAGACCGTGTAATCCGGCAACTCGTCGATCGCCTTCACCTTCGGCTGACTGATGGCCATGACTTCGGCAAAATAGTCCGCATCGGCGCCGGCCAGCACCGCGGCATTTTCCGGCGACGACGTTTCGAAGTAGGTCCGCGCCTTGATCAGAAACTCCTCCGCCGGCAACTCCAGCAGATAGAGCATGTTCATGTGCGCCATCTTCCGTTCGTCGAAGCGGGCGTTGCTCTGATTGACACCAGGGAAATCGAAACGCCGGATGATCTCCGCGATCGGCATCTTTTCGGAATCGTCCTTCGGATTCCAGCCCAGGAGACAGAGGAAGTTGACCACCGCCTCCGGCAGGTATCCGCGTTTCTGATACTCCTCGATCAGCGCGCCCTGGTCGCGTTTCGACATCTTGCCCGGCCCGTCCTGTTTCAGGATGAGCGGGATGTGCGCATACACCGGCAGCGGCGCGCCGAAGGCCTTGAACAGCTCGGTATGCTTGCTCGTGTTGGAAAGGTGGTCTTCGCCGCGAATGACATGCGTCACGCCCATGGTGATGTCGTCGACCACGTTGACGAAGTGAAAGACCGGATTGCCGTCGGAACGGATGATCACGAAGTCCTTTTCCTCCGTGCGCTCGACCCGGCCGCGGATGGCGTCTTCAACCACCTGTGGTTCGCCGGAGATGCGAAACCAGGTCGCGCCATCCTGTTCGTAAACACGGCCGGCAGCGCGCAATTTTTCCAGGTATTCGGCATAAACCGCGGCGCGTTCGCTCTGCCGATACGGACCGCAATCGCCGCCCGCCTGCGGACCTTCGTCCCAGTTGAGACCGAGCCAGCGCAGGCTGTCATAAATCACGTTGAGAAACGCATCGCTGTTGCGCTCCTTGTCGGTGTCCTCGACCCGCAGGATAAAGACGCCGCCGGTGTGACGGGCATACAGCCAGTTGAACAACGCCGTGCGGGCGCTGCCGATATGGAAGAACCCCGTGGGACTGGGGGCAAAACGGACGCGGACTTGGGACATGGTAAAATTCGAGCGAGTTGACGCTTGAGACTGCTGCGACCGGCCAGCAAGAACTCCAGCGTGTGCGCTGTCAAAGCCTGCCCATTCAATCCCAACGACTTCGTGGCCCGCTGCCGCGCCGCCGCCCGGGCCTCCGGTTGGCGAGAAACGGTTTTTGGCGAAAGCGACGGCGTGCCGCTGGTCGCATTCACTTCGCGCAACGTCGGGGTCAAACCCCGCATCTACATTTCGGCTGGCATTCATGGCGACGAACCGGCGCCGCCCTTGGCGGTGTTGCAAATGCTCGAAACCGGCGTGTTCGATGATCGCGCCACGTGGTTCGTCGTGCCGCTGCTCAATCCGGCCAGTTTTCCCTTCAGCCGCCGCGAAAGTGTCAACGGCATCGATCTGAATCGCGACTACCGCCAGCCGCGCACGCTCGAAATCGCCGCCCATGTGCGCTGGCTGGAGAAACAACCGCGCTTCGACCTCGCGCTTTGCCTGCACGAGGATTGGGAGTCGAAAGGGTTTTATCTCTACGAGCTCAACGCCAGCGACCGTCCCGGCATCGCCCGCGAACTGCTCGCCGCCGGCGAAGCCATCCTGCCGGTCGATCCGGATTCGGTCATCGACGGTCGACCCACCGCCGAACGCGGCATCATCCGCCCCGAAAACGATCCTGACATGCGTGACACCTGGCCCGAGTGCATCTACCTGCGCGCGCTGCACACCCAACTCTGCTACACTCTCGAATCGCCTTCGGCCGGTCCTCTCGCCGGCCGCATCGCCCTGCAGGTGGCGATGACCCGCCGTGCTATCGCGCTGGCGGATCGATTCCGCTGAAGCGCCTTTTGCCCTTTCCCGATTTTGGGAAAATGCCATCCCACGCCTCGGACAAGACGGCTCAGCCGCGCGCGTTCGCAGCATCCTATTGCGTTGATTAACTTGTAGTTAACTCCACATCGACTGCATGGCACACGGCTTGCATCGCCCAGCGATCAACTAAACATCCAGCTCGTCGCCTGCCATGCGCATCGCCCTTCGCTCCCTGCTCA
>CBINJL010000336.1:0-4491 GCA_966250925.1 uncultured Opitutus sp.
ACGCCTTTCCGGGTTGCCTGCCACTTACTTGACGCCCTTGCGATATTCGCAAATCCCGTTCTCCCAGCGGGATTTAGATGGTGGACCCTACAGAACTCGAATCTGTGACCTCTTCCATGTCAAGGAAGCGCTCTAACCAACTGAGCTAAGGGTCCGTCTCTTTGAGAGTCGGGGAGTAAGCAGAAGGGGGGCGGGCCTCGGCAAGAAAAATTCTCGATCAAAATTCGGCGTGCGGAAACTCAGGGGGATCGGGTGTTTGGGCGTGATGCGACTTGAATCCATTTGGGTCCGTCGGCTCACTGGCGCTTCCGATCATGCTGCAAACGCTCACTATTCGCAATCTGGCCCTGCTGGAGGAGGTTTCGCTCGAATTTGAGGAAGGATTCACGGTGGTGACCGGCGAAACGGGCGCGGGCAAAAGCATTCTGCTGGGCGCGTTGAGCCTGCTGGCGGGCGAGCGGGTGGAGAAGACGGTCATCCGACAGGGCGCTGACGCGTGCGAGGTGGAAGCGGCGTTGTGGTTTGCTGATTCCGCGCGCATCGACGCGGTGTTGCGCGAGCTCGATCTGCCGGGATGTGAGGACGGCGTGCTGCTGCTCAAGCGTTCGCTTTCCCGCACCCGCGCGCCGAAGGTTTCCGTCAACGGCAGCCTGACCACGCTGGCAAACCTGCAACGACTGGGCGAGGCATGGATCGATTTTCATGGTCCGAGCGAGCCGCGTCGTTTGCTCAAGCCGGGCTGCCAGTTGGAATTGCTCGATCTGTTTGCCCAAGTGGGCGCATTGGCCTCGGCGTATTCGGAAAGTTATGACGCCTGGCGCGCGGCGCGGAGCGAGCGGTCGCGACTGGAGAAACAGGAACAGCTTTCGCCCGACCAGATCGAGTTCATGGGGAACCAGCTCAAGCGACTCGATGCGCTCGATCTGACGACGGAGGCCATCGATGCGCTGGAGCGCGATTTTACCCGGGTGAGCCGGGCGCAGGAACTCACGGAGCTCGCGCAAAATCTCGAAGCCGGCCTGCAGGGGGAAGATGGGATCACGCCGCAACTGGCGCCGTTGCTGCGCGGCGCGCGTGAGTTGGCCGAACTCGATTCTGCCGCGGCCGAACTGGCCGACCGAATGCAGGCGGTCGGCGTCGAGCTGGCCGATCTGGCCGGAGAATATGCCACGCTCGGCGGACAGTTTTCCTTTGAGCCGGAGGAAGTGGAGTCGCTGCATCAGCGCATGAATGCCTGGCTGGAGGCCAAGCGGAAGCATGGTGGCGATCTGGCGGCGGTGACGACGGCCCGGGAAGCGTTGCGCGAACGGCTTGATTCCCAAGGCGACATCGCGGGCGCGCTGGCCCGGCTCGATCAGCGCATCGGCGGGTTGGAAAAGACCGCACGCGAACAGGCGGGCAAGCTGCGCAACGAACGCACCAAGGCGGCGAAACGGCTTTCCAAAATCGCGGCCGAGGCGATCGCTCAACTGGGCTTCAAGAAGGCGGAGTTTCGTATCGAGGTGAACGCGTTGGCGGAGCTGGGCCCGACGGGCGACAGTGAGGTGGATTTTCTGTTTTCGCCCAATGTCGGCGAGGCGGCGCTGCCGCTCAACCGCATCGCTTCCAGTGGCGAACTCGCCCGGGTGATGCTCGCGCTCAAGACCGTGCTGGCCGATCTCGATGCCGTTCCCGTGCTCGTTTTCGACGAAGTGGACGCCAACGTCGGTGGTGAAATCGGTCGCACGGTGGGCGCGCAGATGGCGGGCATCGGGCGCAATCATCAGGTGTTGTGTGTAACTCACTTGCCCCAGGTGGCGGCGCAGGGCCGCGCGCACCTGGTGGTGGAAAAGGACCAGTCGAAACAGCGGGTCGAGGTCAGCATCACGCCCATCCATGAAAATCGCACCGCGCGGATCGACGAGCTCGCCCGGATGCTGGGCGATCGCCGGGCGGCAAGCGCCCGCGCTCATGCCGAGGAGTTGATGAGCTGCGCGTGAATCATCCGGATCTGGATTTTCCCTTGTTTCCGTAAAAACAAGGGAAAATCCTTTAAAATATTAAAACAAGGTAAATGCCTTGAAATATGGAAATGCCGATGCATGATGGCGAATCATGCTCGATCCTCGTCGTGCGTATGTGCTGGTCCTGGCGGACCTCAAGGACTCGACCGTTTTGGCAGCGAAGCCCAAGGCGGCGGTATTTGCGCGGCTGGATGACCTGTTGCGCAGGTGGAATCGGCGGCGCAAAAACAAGCCGGCGCTCCCGTTGAGTCTCGCCTATGGCGATGAAGTGGCGGGGCTGTTCGATGATTTTCAAACTGCAGGCGAACTGGTGGCGGAACTGCGCGAAGCGGTGGCACCGGAAGGTGGGTTTCGCTTTGCGGTGGTGCGCGGGCATGTCGGACGTGCGAGCGACGATGTGCGACAGGTCGGCGGTGAAATCTTCAAAATCGCGGCGCAGGCAGTGGACGCGTTGAAACGGTCAGGCGGCTACGGCGCGTGGCGTCGGGGCGGCGATGCATTGGTCGATGAGACGCTTGATGCGCTGACTCTGCTGGTCGGGGCGCAGCTTGACGGGATGACGAACTGGCAGCGTGACGTTTACCGGGAGTTGGCTCTGGGAAAGAGCCAGACCGATATCGCGGTGGAGCGTGATCGCACGCCGCAGGCGATTTCAGAAGCGGCGCGACGGGGCGGCGCGGCGCGGGTAATCGCGGCCGATGCGGTGGCGCGGTCCTGGTTGTGCAGGCTCGACGCGGGTGACTTCGGCCCGGCAGACTTGGCGTCATGATCGCGGTCTTGGTTTGGCTGGGCTGTCTGCTTGCGGCCGTGCTGGTGAGCACGCTGGCGATTCGTCTGGGAATTCCGGCGCTGAAGGCGGCGGATCGGAAAGGGCGCCGACCGGTCGAAAATCCACTCGTGTTGCCCGACAGCCGCGGCGGGGTTTTCGATTTTTCGTCGGTGGGATTTTGGATCGGCGTGTTCGAGGCGCTGATGATTTTTCTCTTCATCTTTCTGAATGCGCCCACCGGGCTGGGCGTAATTCTGGCGGCCAAGGGATTGGCCCGGAAAGAGGAGATGCACCAGGACCCGTCCTACTATCTGCTGGGCTTTTTGATCAACATCACCGTGGCGCTCGGCTTTGCCGTGCTGGCGTTGCGGGTGAGCGAAATGCTGGCGGCGGGCTGAACGGCCGGGGCAGAGGATGGTGATGCGCCGGAATTTCCACGCAAACGGCGTTGCGATTGGCGGGCCGGAAATCATGGTGCGTGGCGATGAGCCCCTTCCGTTGTCTTACCCGTTTGGTTTGTAGTGCATTTTTGGCGACAGCCGCCGTGTTGTCGCTGGCCGCGGCCGATGCTCCGCTGAAGGTGCTTTATTTCACGAAGTCGTCGGGGTTCGAGCACGGCGTGATCAAGCGGGGCCCGCTGGGGGAGGCGAGTTACTCGGAGAACGTCCTGACCAGGATGGGCCAGGAAAACGGCATCGAATTTACCTTCAGCAAGGACGGCGGGCTGTTTTCGCCGGAGTATCTGGACCAGTTCGACGTGGTGTTTTTCTACACCAGTGGAAATCTCGAAATGGTGGGCACGGATCAGCATCCGCCGATGAGCCCGCAGGGCAAGGCGGCGCTGTTGAGCTGGATCGCGCAGGGCGGCGGCTTCATGGCGGTGCATGCGGGCGGCGACTGCTTTCACACCCACGAGCGCTACGATGGCAACCCGCCGAAGGACAAGCGCGGTTATCGCTACCAGTTGAACGGCGAAGCGTCCGACCCCTACATCCGCATGCTGGGCGGTGAATTCATCAATCACGGTCCGCAGCAGGTGGCGACGGTGCGGGTGATCGATTCGAAGTTTCCTGGATTCGAGGGATTGGGCGCGGAAATGACGCTCAAGGAAGAGTGGTATTCGCTGAAGGAATTTTCCCCGCTCGACCACGTGTTACTGGTGATCAAGACCGCGGGAATGGAAGGCAGCGATTACGCGCGCGGCGATTACCCGATTGCCTGGGCCAAGCCTTATGGTGAGGGGCGGGTGTGGTATAACGCCATGGGACACCGCGAGGACGTCTGGGACAGCGCGGAGTTTCAGGCGATGTTGGTCGGCGCGTTGCGTTGGACGGGCGGTCGCATTGAGGCGGACATCACGCCCAATCTCCTGCAGGCCGCGCCGGACGCGCATGATTTGCCGCCGCTGAAACTGCAGTAATGCGGCCGACGACTGCGGCTCAGCGCCGCACGGGCACACCGTGTTCCGCGAGGTAGTCCTTTACCTGCGGCACGGTGAGTTCGCCAAAGTGGAAAAGGCTGGCGGCGAGCACGGCGCTGGCACGACCGGCATCAAGGGCGTCGGCAAAATGGGACAGTTCGCCGGCACCGCCGCTGGCGATCACGGGCACGCTGACAGCGTCGCTGAGAGCGCGGGTGAGGGCGACATCGTAGCCGGTTTTCATCCCGTCGCAGTCCATGCTGGTGAGGACGATTTCGCCGGCCCCGAGTTCTTCCACT
>CBINJL010000337.1:0-4487 GCA_966250925.1 uncultured Opitutus sp.
AGCAGGCGTTGGACGCGGCAAACGATCTCGCAGGCGGGTTGCGGGCGGCGGTGGGCACGAGCTGTGAGGTGGCGCTGGCGTCGCGGACGCTGCTGCTGATCTGCGCGCAGGAGTTGCCGGCACGCCTCAGTGCGGGCGAGATTCCGCCGGCGGAAATGCCGCATGTGCTCATGTTGCAAAACTTCCTGCACCGGCATCGGGCGGAGATTCCGCAACGCGATCCTGCGCTCGCGGCACTCGTGATTGGCGAGATGGCGGACGCTGTCATTCGTGCGGCGTTGCCGGATCGGGCGGACGATTTGCGCACTGGTGTGATCGAAGCCGAGTTATTGGCGGCGATAACGCAGTATCTCGGCGGACCGGTGGCAGTCCGTGGCCCGTAGCCGCGGGGATTGTTACCGCTTCGTCGCGGGGTCCGGCGCCGTCTCCGTGCGTGCCTTGTTGGTCTCGTAGGCCTTTTTCACCGTCATCACCAAGGCGATACCGGGAGCCCAGATGCCGAAGTAGAAACCGATGGCCTTGATGCCGTTGAGCACCAGTTCGCGGAGCGTGTAGTCCAAGCTGAAGGCCAGGCCGATGATCGGATAGACCACCGCGCCCACGATCACGCCGAGAGCCGTGATGCCGAGGGTCCAGGCGAGAAAATACAACGGCCAGCGAAGCAGAGCGGAAACCTTCATCGTATAACCTCGTAACGCAGCACGATCGAGTCGCTGTCGTCGAGTCGGGTTTGATCGTGCAACCGCAGGTTCAGGTCGTGCCGGGCCTGCACCACCGGTGTGCCGCGGCCGAAAATACGCGGTTCGATCGTGACCCGGATTTCGTTGACCAAACCGGCAGCGAGAAACGCGTCGTGCACCTGAGCGCCGCCGAGAAGAGCGCAGCGTTGGTGGCCGGCCGCGGTCAGGTTGGCGTGAATTTCGTGGGCGGTGGCCGCGCTGAAATCCAACCTTCCCGGCACCGTGGCGGCGGCAAATCGATCAGGGGTGCGGGTCATGATGATGCGCCGTCGCGTGGTGCCGGTGTTCAGCGAGGCGTGGATCTGCTCCCTGGCGACTTCATAGGTGACGCGGCCCATCACGCTCGCGTCGAATTCGCTCAGGCAGCGACGAAACCACGCCTGATCGGCCGCCGAGGCCCAGGCCGTGCCGGGAGTTTCGTGGCGGGTGATGAAGCCGTCGAGCGATTGAGCGACGATAAGCACGCAGTGCATCGAACCAAATTGCGCGACCGTGGTCAGGGTGGCAAGGGACGCTTCAACCAACGGCTTGTGGACTTGCACGCCGACTGCGCTCCTCCGTAACATTGCAATTTTCATGAAGAAAGCGCTCATCACCGGCATCACGGGTCAGGACGGTTCCTACTTGGCGGAACTCCTGCTGGAAAAAGGTTACGAGGTTCACGGCATCATTCGCCGCGCCTCCACCTTCAATACCAGCCGGATCGATCACCTTTATCGCGACCCGCATGTGAACGGGGTGAAGTTGTTTCTGCACTACGGCGATCTGGCCGACAGCGTGCAGATGGTGAAGCTGCTCTACAACCTGCAGCCTGACGAAATCTACAACCTCGGCGCGCAGTCGCATGTGCGGGTTTCGTTTGATGTGCCCGAATACACCGGCGATGTCGTCGGCCTCGGCGCCCAGCGCATTCTCGAAGCCATTCGCGAGGCAGGCTTGGTGGAAAAAGTGCGCTATTACCAAGCCTCGTCATCCGAGATGTTCGGCAAGGTGCAGGAAGTGCCGCAGGTGGAAACCACGCCGTTCTGGCCGCGCTCGCCTTACGCCTGCGCCAAGGTTTACGGCCACTGGCTGACCGTGAACTACCGCGAGTCCTACAACCTGCACGCGTCGAGCGGTATTCTGTTCAACCACGAGTCGCCGCGTCGCGGTGAAACCTTCGTCACCCGCAAGATCACCCGTGCGGCCACGCGCATCAAACTCGGTCTGCAGGACGCCCTCTACATGGGCAACATCGACGCGAAGCGCGACTGGGGTTACGCCAAGGAATACGTGGAGATGATGTGGATGATGCTCCAGCAGGACAATCCCGACGACTACGTGGTCGCCACGAACGAAACCCACACGGTGAAGGAATTCATCCAGGAAACGTTCGGCCTGCTCGATCTCGATTGGGAGAAATACGTCAAATACGACGCGCGCTACGATCGCCCGGCCGAGGTCGATCTGCTCATCGGCAACCCCGAAAAGGCCAAGCGTCAGCTCGGTTGGGAACCCAAGGTTAAGTTCAAGGAATTGGTCAAGATCATGACCGAAGCCGACCTCGAACTGGCCAAGCGCGAAGCCCAGATCGCCAGCCTGCCCAAGGCCTGAGGGAGGTCTTTTTTGCCCACGGACCACACGGAAAACACGGAAGCTATGAGAGTATATTCCGGGTGTTCCGTGTGGTCCGTGGGCCCTTTCTTGTCATGAAACTCTTTATCGCAGGTCATCGCGGCATGGTGGGCGGGGCGTTGGTGCGCCGCTTCGAACAGGAAGCCGGCGTGCAACTCGTGCTGCGCACACGCGCCGAACTCGATCTCACCGATCAGGCAGCGGTGACGGAATTTTTCGCCACCGAAAAGCCGGACGCGGCCATCATCGCCGCGGCCAAGGTCGGCGGTATTCACGCCAACAATACCTACCCGGCCGAGTTCGCCTACGACAACCTGGCGCTCGCCACCAACTGCATCCACGCCGCCTACCGCAGCGGCGTCGGCCGGCTGCTGTTTCTCGGCAGTTCCTGCATCTACCCGAAGCATGCGCCCCAGCCGATGCCGGAGGACTGCCTGCTCACCGGGCCGCTGGAACCGACCAACGAGGCCTACGCCATCGCCAAGATCGCCGGTCTCAAACTCGCCGAGTATTACCGCCGCCAATACGGCGTGTGCTACCACTCCGCGATGCCGACCAATCTCTACGGCCCAGGCGACAATTATCACCGCGAAAACTCTCACGTGCTGCCGGCGCTGATCCGTCGTTTTCACGAGGCGCAGCAAGCCGGTCAGGCCGAGGTCACGGCCTGGGGCACCGGGTCGCCCAAGCGCGAATTTCTGCATGTGGACGACCTTGCCGACGCCTGCGCGTTTTTGTTGGGGATGGAAACCCCGCCGGACTTGATCAACATCGGCACCGGCACGGATGTCAGCATTCGCGAGCTCACCGAGTTGGTGGCCGAGGTGGTGGGTTTCGCCGGCAAAATCGTCTGGGATTCCACCAAGCCCGACGGCACGCCGCGCAAGTTGATGGACGTCAGTAAACTCTCCGCCCTGGGCTGGACCGCCCGCATCGCGCTGCGTGACGGCGTGCAGCGCACTTACGCATCCTTTCTCAAGGAATTGTCGGACGGCGTGTTGCGCGGCTGATCGCAGACGGGCGCGCAACCGGGGCGCATTTCCCGGGCACCGAAGCCCGATTGATCAGTCGGTGCATGGCCGGGTGGCCGGCAGGTCGCCTTTCGGACCTGTATCGTCCGGGCCGGTCGACGGGTCGGGACGATGCAGGAAAATCATCGAACCGCCTGTCCCGAGAATGGAACCGACTCAACACGCCTTTGTGATTTCCCTGCCGCGCGCAGGGTCGACTCTGTTGCAGCGCCTGCTGGTGAGCAACTTTCGCCTCGAAGCTCCCGCCGAGCCTTGGATCTTGTTGCCGTTGTTGTGGGAGCGGGACGGCGGGGCGATGGTCACCGGGTATTGGGGACGGGCGGGACGCAAAGCCATCGACGACTTTTTTAAAGGCGGGCGGCCCGGCCGACTCGAAGCGGCGATTCGCGCCTATTATCATGCGGCGATTGATTTGCCCGCGTTGCGTGAGCGCGGCGTGTGTTTTCTCGACAAGACTCCGCGTTATGCGGCGGTGGGCGGCAAGCTGGTGCAGACGTTTCCTGATGCGCGCTACATCCTGCTTTGGCGCAGTCCGGTGGAAGTCGCGCTTTCCATCATGCGCACTTGGGAACGCTCGCGGCCGTTGTGGCACAGTTATCATGTCGATTTCAGTCTCGGCACCAAGGGCTTCGCGGATGCGGCGGAAGCGGCCGGCCCACGCGGAGTGCAGGTGCGTTATCAGGACATGTGCGACGAGCCGCTGGAAACGCTGGCCCGGGTGCGCGACGGCATCGACCTGCGTCCGCTGCGTGATCATCTGACCCGTGAACTGGGCGACCGCATTGACGGTTTCGGCGACCCGACCGGTCAGGCCAAGTGGCGCGAAATCAAACCGGCGAAAGCCGGCGATGCCCGCCCCGATCCCGCGCTCAGTCTGCCGGCCAAACGTCGGCTCATCGCGCTGCTGCATCTGGTCGATCCGCGTTACTTCGCCTTGGGGGGCACGACGCTGGAGGCGGAAGTCGCCCGCGTGCGCCGCCTGCCGGTGCGCGGCGTCCGGGCGGTGAGCGATGCGTTCTGGCTCGGCTACGCCCGCATCGAACTGGCCCTGCAACTGCGGGCCATGCTGCGTCGCCGCGATCCGCATCCGCGTTTGCTGATG
>CBINJL010000338.1:0-4462 GCA_966250925.1 uncultured Opitutus sp.
TCAAACGCTACGTGGCCAACGTCCACCGGCGCATCGGTTCCATTCTGCGCGAAACCGGTCGCCCGGCGGAAGCGTTGCCCGAACTCGAAACCGGTTTGGCGGCCGCGGCCGACCTGGGCAGCCCCGATGTGCTCGGTCAACTCTACGCCGAGCTGGCGCTGGCGCACGAAGCGCTGGGACATCTGGGGGAGGCGTTGCATTTCGAGCGCCTACGGGCCGCTGCTACCGATGAGGCGCGTTCGCTCGAAGCGCGTCGGCGGGTGGCCGAATTGAACACCCGCTACGAGACCGAACGACGCGACCACGAGATCGATCTGTTGCGGCGCGACCAAGCGTTGCAGACGGCAGAGTTGCGGCGGCGACGCGTGCTGACTGCTGCGATGGCGACCGGACTTGTCGCTCTCGGTGTGGCCTCGGTCCTGGCGGTATGGTGGCAACGCGTGCGCCTGCGCGCGGAGCGCCGCGTGCGGTCGGCGACGGAGAATGCCCGCGACCGTGCCGAAGAAGCCGAGGCGCTGAAGTCGCGCCTGTTGCGCATCGCTTCGCACGATTTGAAGGCGCCGTTGGCAACGCTGCGCGCGACCGCCGCCCGGATCGAACAGGGCGCCGATGCCGACAGTGCGGCGCGGCGCCTGGCGCACAGCATGCGACTCGATGCCACCCGGATGGATTTGCTGGTGCACGACCTGCTCGATTCGGCGGCGATCGAGGATCGCGCCCTCGTGCTTCATGCCACGCCGTTCGATCTCGGCCGGCTGGGCGAAGACGTGATCGAGCACCTGCAGCCGATGGCCTGGGCCAAGGAGCAGCAACTCACGTTGCAAACCAAGTCCGCGCTCCCGGCGATCCACGCCGATCGCGATCGGCTGTGGCAGATTTTGGACAACCTGCTCAGCAACGCGCTACGGTTTGCGCCGCGTGGTGGCCGCGTGACGCTGCGGCTTGCCGCGCTCGAGCACTGGGCGGCGCTCGAAGTCGAAGACGACGGCCCGGGCCTGGCTCCGGCCGACATGGCGCGGATCTTCGGGCCTTACGAACGCCTTGCCGTGCGCCCCGGCGCGGGCGGGCGTTCGTCCGGACTGGGATTGTTCATCACCCGTGAGTTGGTCGCGCTGCATCGCGGCAAACTCGAAGTGGAGTCGCAACCCGGCGCCGGTGCGATTTTCCGCGTGCTGTTGCCGCTGGACAACCTGTCGGCGACCGGGGTTTCAGCCCAGTCCACGCAACACACACCAGCGCACGAGGGTGGGGATGTCGTGCAATCCTAGCCGGGCAAGAATGCGGGCGCGGTGTTTTTCCACCGTGCGGGTGCTCAGGCCGAGGCGCGTCCCGATTTCCTTCGAGGCGTAGCCGCGCGCGACGAGGCGCACGACTTCCTGCTCGCGTTCGGTCAACACTTCGGCCGGCGCGGCCGGAATCGGCGCGGCGTCGCCCGGGCGCGGTTCGGGCGGGCGCACCGAGGCGGAGAAAAACATCCCGCCTTCAAGCAGGCGTTGCACGGCGCGCTCCAATTGCTCCATCGGCGAGTGCTTGTCGACGAAACCGGCCACGCCGAGTTGGACGAGCTCGGCCGGCACGCCGGCATCGGGATGAGCGGTGACGGCGAGGATGCGGGTCGTGATGCCGCGGTGGCGAAGTTCGCGCACGATGTCGCGTCCATCCATGTCGTGCAGGTAAAGATCGACGATGAGCAGATCGGGCGGCGCCGCCACGCAGGCGGCGATACCCTCGCGGCCGAGGGCGTGAGCCTCAAAGGTCAGGTCGGGGTGGCGGCGCGTCAGGGCCTCGCGCACGAGCTCCCGATAGGTGGCGGAGTCGTCCACGATGACAAAACGGCGGCCGGAATCGGCGGGACGGGCGGCGGTCATCGGCCGGCCGATATCGGAGTTTCGCCCGCGGCTGGCAAGCCCGCTTGAACCGGTTGCATTACGTAGCTCCACCCCATGGTCACGGCGACAAATCTGCTTTACCATCGACCCGGCTTGTGGCCGTTGTGCGGCCCCCGTGTTACCTGAACCCAACACCAGACCTGTAATGAACTTGAACCAGACTATGCGAGGCATGCGCCTCGTCGCGCTCGGCGGTCTCGTCGCTTCGATTGGCCACGGCCAGGCGACGGCGCCCGCCGCCACCGATCCGGAAGAGATCGTGACGATGCAATCCTTCACCGTGACCGGCTCCAACCTGTCGCGTGCGCTTGAGGAAGCGAGCGTGCCGGTGAGCACGTTCTCGACGGTGGATATCGAGGCGCTCGGCGCCACGACCATTGCCGACGTGATCGATGCGATGCCATTCTCGCAGAACATCGGTTTCAACGAAACCGCCACCGGCCCCAACGACGCCCGCGGCGACGTGGCCACGATCAATCTGCGCAATCTCGGCGCCGGGCGCACCCTCGTGCTGCTCAACGGCCGCCGCATGTCGGCGCACGGTGTCACGCCGGGCACTCCGCCGGTTCAGTTCGTCAATCTCAACTCCATCCCCGTCGCCGCGGTGGATCGCATCGATGTGCTGCGCGACGGTGCCTCGGCCATCTACGGCTCCGACGCCATCGGCGGCGTCATGAACACCCGCCTGCGCAACACCTACACCGGCTTCGAAATCTCCGGCCGCGGCACCTGGGGCGCTCCGGCGCCCAACGACTACAACCTCGACGTCTCCGGCGGCGTGGCCTCCGACGACGGTCGCACCCACCTCGGCATTTACTTCTCCTACTTCGAACGCGAAGGCCTGAAGGCGATCGATCGCCCCTACGCCGAGGACGCCGACAAGCGCCTCATCGTCGACGAGCCATTTGCCTCCAACAGCCGCTTCAACCGCGGTTCGTCGTCGGCCCCGCATGGGCGTTTCACCGCCATCGACGACAACGGCAACTCCGTCGCTGTGCCCAACTTCACGCCGTCTTCCGGCTCGGCCCGCGGTCGTTTCCACGTCGATCCGGAAACCGGCGCGCTGCGCAGCGGCACCGGCCCGAGCGCGTTCTACGATTTCCAGGACGACGGCTGGCTGTTGCCCGACACGCAGCGTTATTCGCTGTTCACCACCATCAATCACGAGGTGAGTGAGACGCTCGAACTCTTCGCCGAGTTGTCCTACTACACCGCCGAGTCCTACGGCCAGACCGCGTCCACGCCGATCTCCGAAGGCACCGACGGCATCGTGGTGCCCAAAACCAATTACTACAATCCTGTCGGCACCCGTTTCTACGGTCCCGGCACGGCCAATCCGACCGGCACGCCGCGCGATGTGATGATCCGCAACTATCGTCCGAGCGAGATCGGTCCGCGCAGCTACGACACCGAACTCGACAGCTACCGCATCGTGCTCGGCGCCCGCGGCCGCATCGCCGACGCCTGGGATTGGGAAACCGCCGTGCTGCACATGACCGGCAAGACCTATCAGGAAAACCACAACTACATGTCGCAAAGCCGGCTCGAAGCGCAGCTCGCGCTCAGCACGCCCGACGCCTTTAATCCCTTCGCCGGTCCCGACGCCAACGACGCGTCCGTCTACGACAACTTTGTCATTGATATCTGGGACCGCGGCACCGGCTCGATCACGAGCTGGGACGGCAAGGTTTCCGGTGAACTCTTCAACCTCCCCGGCGGTCCGCTCGCCGGCGTGGTCGGCGCCGAAGTGCGCAACGAAAGCATGGAGCAGACCAACGATCCGTTCGGTCTGGCCGACGATGTGATCGCCCAGTCCGAGCAGATCGACATCGACGCCGAGCGCACCATGTATGGCACCTACGCCGAAGTGCTGCTGCCGTTCATCGGCGAGAGCAACCGCTTCGCCGGTTTCCACACCCTCGATCTGCGCCTCGCCGCACGTTACGAAAACTACGAGGACTTCGACGCCCTCAAGCCCGCCGCGGCGCTGACCTGGCGCGTGAGCGAAAGCCTGCTGTTGCGCGCCTCCTACAACGAAGGTTTCCGCGCCCCGAGCGTGGCCGAGCTCTACCAGCCGCAGCGCGCGCGTCGCAACGAAGGCCTGATCGACGGCGCCCGCGACGGCGAAGAAGACGCGGTCGGCACCGTCACCAAGCGTGTCGTCACCGGCGGCAATCCCGACCTCGAACCCGAGGAATCCGAGTCCTACAACGTCGGCTTCGTGCTCGACATCCCGCGCGTCGAAGGCCTCTCGCTCTCGATGGATCTCTACAAGATCGAGTCGACCAACCGCATCAACAATCCCGATCCGCAGGACGAGCTGAACCTCGACGAGGAACTCTGGCTCGCGAGCGGCGGCAGCAACTCGCGCGTCCTGCGTGAGGCGCAGACCGATGCCGATCGCGCCGCCGGCATCCCTGGCCGCCTGATCGAGATCTACGGCACCTACCAGAACCTGATGTCGCGCACCATCGAAGGTGTCGACGCCGCCATTGTCTGGGTCTCGCCGCGCTACACCGCCGGCCAGTTCACCCTCAAGGCCGAAGGCACCTACACCTCGCGTCTCGAAGACA
>CBINJL010000339.1:0-4461 GCA_966250925.1 uncultured Opitutus sp.
AAGGCGCCGTCCTGATAGCCCAGGGAACCAACTCCCGCCACCGACGAAACCTGCCCCCCCTTCAACAAGCGGATGGAGTGATTTGATTCGTCCGCGATGTAGACCTCACCCGCCTCGCCGAGTAACAGCCCTGATGGATTGGAAAACAACGCTGCTGCCGCGTCCCCATCCCGATTCCCGGATTCGCCGGCCACTCCCGCGATTGTCGTTACCGTAAAATCAGCGAGATCCACCCGACGAATCGTGTGACCACCCCAATCCGCCACAATCAGGAAACCCTCGGAATTGATCACGATACCACCGATCCATTGGAATCGCGCCTGCCGTCCGATTGCATCCAGATGGCCGAACTGGGAAGCCTCTCCCGCAATCGTGATGACCGTCGCCTCCGGTGTGATCCGGCGAATCGCCGCACCGTCCGAAACATAAAGATTGTCCTCCTGATCGATGGCCAATGAACGCGGTTCGTAAAACCTCGCAACATCTCCCACACCATCGACCGAGTCCGGCCAATATCTCCCTCCGGCAAAATCGCTGACATCACCGGTGGGGCTGATTTTTCGAATAATTTTATTCCCGGTATCGGCGACGAAGTAGTTGCCTTTGGAGTCCTTGACGATCGACCGCGGCCCGTCGAACCCCGCAATCACCTTTGGTCCGTTCCGGTGATCCGGCGACGCCCTGCCCGCCAGAGTTGTGAAGTTATAAACTGGCGGTAGTCCTTGCGCCCACACCGATGGAGCGGCGAAAAGCGCAAACAACGAAGATAGCTGCACGCACAACGCGACGCAGCGCCGGGAGAAGATCTTGGGCGACATTCGGACGAACAATTGAAGGGAAGTATTCGACGCCCTGTTCCGGACGACCGAATGATGGCCAGTTCGCCGATCAAAACAGACTCGTCCGCTCCGTCTATCCCAATTTCCGAGTTTGAAGCAGAGCCCCTCCTCCCTGTTTCGGTTCGTCGTGCCGCGGAGGGCGAGGCTTCAGCCCGCCCCGTTTTCCCGATCCCTGTGCTTTTGAAAAGCGCGGGCTGAAGCACCGCGCTACGGCTACCCTACTCCGCTACTCGCACTTCAGCGTCACCGCGGGGTCGATGGCCATGGCGCGGCGGGCCGGGAGGTAGCAGGCGAGAAACGATACTGCCACGAGCAGCAGCGTGACGCCGCCAAAGACCGGTAGGTCCAACGGATTCAACCCTACCAGCAGGCCCGCCAAAATATTCGAAAACCCGAAGGCCACGAGCAGGCCTGCAACCAACCCGATCAGGATCAATCGCAGGCCGCTCGATACGACCAACCGAAACACGTCGCCACGATCCGCGCCCAGCGCCAGACGGATGCCGATCTCGCGGCTGCGCTGACTCACGGAATACGCCACCACGCCATAGACCCCCATGATGGCGAGCAGCAGTCCGACCAGCCCCTGCGCTCCCGACATGAATGCCGCCATGCGCAACGGCATGTAGCCGAAGGCCGAGCCGCGCAGGTGCTCCGTCATCGTGCGCACTTCAAATATCGGCAGCGCCGGGTCGAGACGCAGCATCACCTGGCGCAATTCGCTCAAGGTCTGCACAGGGTCTCCTCGGGTGCGCACATGCACCACCATCGGCGCCTCATAGGCCTGGGCCAAGGGCTGATAGTAATAGGGCCGCGGCGCTTCGTTGAGCATGACGTATTTGCCCGTTCGCACGACGCCCACCACTTCGACCGCTTCTTCCCAGCCCGACTTGAAACGCCGGCCGATCGGGTCCTGCCCCGGCCAAAGTTTTTCCGCCAACGCTTCGTTGATCACGGCCACGCGCGGAGACGTCGCCACATCTGTATTCAAAAATCCACGACCTCGCACCAACATCACGCGCATCACTGCCAGATAGTTTTCGTCGGTCACATTGCGCCCCGCCTGCACTTCCCCGTCGCGCTGACCGGTCTCGCTGTTCACCGCTGCATTTTCGTCGGCGATGGCCCGCAATTGAAAACTGGTGTTGAGCGGCACGGCGCTGGCCAGCGTCACTCCGGTCACGCCGGGCAATGCTTCCAGATCCGTGGTCAGGCGATCAAGAAACTGTTGTCCGCGCTCCGGCTCGTAGCCCTGCATGTCCAGATCCATCGCCGCCAACGCCAGGTTGTCGGGATCGAAACCCAGGTCCATGTTGGCCACAAGATTGAGGCTGCGCAGGAAGAGACCGCCCGCCACGAGCACGATCGCGCAGAACGCGACCTGCGAAATCACGAGAATATTGCGCAGGCGATGCCGCTCCCGGCCGCCGGTTCCTGTTCCCCCTTTGATCACGGCCTGCACATCCAATCTGGTCGCGCGCAAAGCGGGCAGCAGTCCGGTGACGATACCGGCAAGGAGCGAGATCACGATGGCAAAAACCACGATCCAACCGGTGCCTTGTGCCGCATCGGGGGCCATGGGCACGTCGCCAGTCGGCGTGAGTCGCTCCAGCAGTTTGCTCGCTGCCAGGCTGAGAAACCAGCCGGCCATACCCGCGATGCACGAGAGCAGCAGACTCTCCGTCAACAGTTGGCGGGTCAGGCGACCGCGGGAAGCGCCGACCGCGGCACGAATACCCAGTTCGCGCTGTCGGGCCGCGGCTCGCGCAAACAGGAGATTGGCAACGTTCGCGCAGGCAATGAGCAGAATCAGCAGCACCAGTCCCAGAAACACGGCCGCCGCCAGTGGCAAAAATCCGCTCACACTGGGTTCCGGCCGACTGCGTTGTTCGGGAATCGCCTGCGTCACAATGTTCTGCAGGTCCGGCCGCGGTTGGTCCGCCCGCAGCCTTGCATCCACCACCGCCAGCTCCGCCGTCGCCCGTGCGATGTCAACGCCCGGAGCGAGATAGCCGAAGACTCGAAACCCCGCCCAGGAACGCTCGGTCAGCACCACCTCATGGTGCGGCATCACCGTCGGCATCATCGTCGCCGGAATCCAGCCGGCTGGCTGCAGACTCCACTGCACGCCGGTGAATTCAGGCGCAGCCACCCCGATCACCGTCAGCGGCGAACCATTGATCTCCACCGTTCCGCCCACGATGCCAGGATCGGCGCCAAGTTGATCGACCCAGTAATGGTGGGAAAGGACCACGACCGGATCCGCCCCCATCGTCTCGCCTTCGCCGGGCAGGAGCAGGCGGCCGTGCGCCGGCGTCGCCCCCAGTGCGCGAAAGTAGTTCGAACTCACCGCCTCTATCCAGGAGCGACGCGGCGGCTGGCCTTTGCGCGCCAAGTGCACCGGCCGAAATGCCAAGGCCACCGTATCGGAAAACGCCGGCACGTTGTCGCGATAATCCTGATAATCCGCCCACGACACATAAGGGGCAAAGTCGCCTTTGCTGCTGTAGCGGGAAACGACGGCGAGCCGGTCGGCATCACGCACACCGAGCGGCTGAAAGAACAGCGCATCAATCATGCCGAAGATGGTCATGTTGGCGCTCAGCCCCAGCGCCAGCGTCAGGATCGCGATGATCGAAAATGCCTTGTGCTTGAGCAGCATGCGCCCGCCGTAGCGCAGATCCTGACCGAGATGGCTCAGCCACATGAAACCCCGCGCCTCCCGGCTTTCTTCTGCAATCGCATCGGCCGGACCAAACTGGAGGTTGGCCACACGGCGGGCTTCCCGCGGGGACATGCCGGCCGCCAGGTTCGCCTCCACCTGAGCCTCGCGATGGGCCTGCATCTCCTCGCGCATTTCAGATTCGAGATCGCGGCGGCGAAACACCGCCCGGCAGGCCTGCTTCAGTCGTATCCAGATTGTCATGACCGTCTTGGGGTTGAATTACTTTTGAAAGTGGAAAAGACGGAGGCCCCGAGTGCGCCCGTCGCGTCATTGATCCGCGTCGGCCAACACCTGCCCGACCGCCGCGGTGAGTCGTGCCCACAGCACCTGCTCGGCTGCGAGTTGTTTTCTGCCGGCTTTGGTGAGCGCGTAATATTTCGCCCGCCGGTTGTTCTCGGAAACGCCCCACTCCGCCTCGATCCAGCCTTTGCGCTCCATCCGATAGAGGGCCGGATACAAGGATCCTTCCTCGATCCGCAGCACATCGGCCGAAAGCAGATGAATCTTTTGCGCGATGCCGAAGCCATGCATCCGCCCGGCCTGGAGCACGCGGAGAACCAGCAGGTCGAGCGTGCCTTGGAGTAGTTCCAGTTTCCCCATAGTTTCCCTAGATTGACTAGGGTTAAGGACATTCTTCCCTAGACGCGCAAGGGGAAAATGAGCCGACTCCGTCCATGTCTGAAAATTGCTTAACCTAAATTCCGCAGTTTCACCGCAGAGCCACGGAGATCACCCGCGCCTACCAGCAGGATTTCCGGCCTGCCCACACAACACCACCCCACTGCAATCCACGCTTTCGCCTCCGGCTCAAGCGCGGCTACCCATCCTCCCCGCCCGCTCTCCGTAGCCGCGTTGGAGCGCAGCGACAACGTGGCCCCGCCTGCCTCTCCGTTCTCC
>CBINJL010000340.1:0-4458 GCA_966250925.1 uncultured Opitutus sp.
TTCCATTGCCGCTTTTCTTCGCGTCCTCTGCGGACTTTGCGCTCTTTGCGTTAAACATCGAATTACGGCACACAGGGTCTCCGATGCTTGCGATGGCCGCGCCGTCGCATCCATCTCAAAACCATGTCGATTTTTCGCACGCGACGTTCGCTCAAACCGCTGGAGATGGACCCGACCCGGGAGATTTCACGCGAGGTCCTGCTGGAGATCATCGAAGACGCCCATTGGGCGCCGACACACGGACTCACCCAGCCGTGGCGGTTTCATGCCTTTGCTTCTCCGTCCGCTCGCCAGCGCCTGGCCGATCGCCTGCAAACGCTCTACGATGAGCTGGTGCCCGCTCAGAAACGCGACGCGGCCAAGCGCACCAAACTCGGTGCCGCGCCGCGAAATGCACCGGTGGTCATCGCGTTGACTGCGGAAGTCGTGCCAAACGGGAAAATCCCCGCGTGGGAAGAAGTCGCGGCCGTGTCCTGTGCGGCGCAAAACCTGATGCTTTCAGCGCACACGCGCGGAATCGGTTCGTTCTGGAGTTCGCCGCCTGCCGCGTGCTCGGCGGAATTCGTGCGTTGGCTGGGACTCGACGCGGAGCGTCACCGCGCGATGGGATTGATTTATCTCGGTTATGCGCTTCCCGGCAGCGCCGCACCGCAATCGCGGCGTGTTCCCCTGGCCGAACGACTGCACTGGCAGGAATGACTATTAGTAGCGGGAGCATCCTGCTCCCGTGGCAGACGGCTTGGCGGCGCAGGGCCTGTCAGCTTGGTGGAAACGGGAGTTGGAAGCTCCCGCTACTTTGGCGGGCAGCGCGTTACGAGGTGGACTTGCCGCGCGCCGAGGAGATCACGCTGCCCGGCGGCGGCTCGTTATGGATGGTCCAGAACGCGCCGACCTGCTGCACGGCCTCGACGAAGGCCTGGAAGTCCACCGGCTTCACCACGTAGGCGTTGACGCCGAGATCGTAGCTGCGCACCAGGTCCTGCTCCTCGCGGGAAGACGTGAGCATGACCACCGGAATGGAGCGCATGGCGGCATCCTGCTTGAGCGTGCGGAGCACTTCGATCCCGTCGACTTTCGGCATTTTGAGATCGAGCAGGACGACCGCAGGTTGGTCCGGTCGCCGATCGGCAAACCGACCGCGGCGATACAGGTAGTCGAGCGCCGCGGCGCCATCATTAACGACGACGACTTCATTGACGAGGTGGTAGGATTCCAACGCGCTCAACGTGAGCTCGACGTCGTTGGGGTTATCTTCGGCCAGAAGGATGCTGTGGATTTCGCTCATGATGAAAGGGAGTGCGTCGGTTGGGCCGATGCCGGCGTCGGGCCGCGCGGCAGACTGAAGGAAAAGGCCGCGCCTTCGTCGGGCGTGCCCTCGGCCCAGACCTGACCGCGGTGGCGTTGCACGATCCGTTTGACGTTGGCCAAACCGATGCCGGTGCCTTCGAACTCACTCTCGGCGTGCAGACGCTGAAACACGCCGAAGAGTTTTTGCGCATATTGCATGTCGAAGCCGGCGCCGTTGTCGCGCACGGTGAACACGTGCCACTCGTCGTCGACGATCCGGTGCTCCACCGCGATCACGGCCCGTTCGCGCTTGCCGGTGTATTTGATGCCGTTGCCGAGCAGGTTGGTCCAGACTTGGCGCAGCATGCCCGCATCGGCTTCCACGATCGGAAGCGCGGCGATCTGCCACTCGATGCCGCGGCCTTCCGTTTCCGGCTGGAGATCCTGCCGCACGCTTTTCACGAGTTCGTTCATGTCCACCGCGGTGCGTTTCAAATCCGTGCGCCCCATGCGCGAAAACACGAGCAGATCGTCGATCAACTGCCCCAGTCGTTTGGCGGAGTTGCTGATGGTGTTGAGATAACGTTGCGCCGTGTCGTCGACCTGGCCCTTCACGCGCTTGTGAAGCATCTGCGCGAATCCGTCGATGTGGCGCAGTGGCGCCCGCAGGTCGTGAGAAACCGAATAGGAAAACGCCTCCAGTTCCTCGTTGGCCGCGCGGAGCTCACTCGTGCGCTGCGCCACCCGACGCTCCAGGGTGGCGTTGAGCTGATGAATCTCGGCCAGCATGTGATTGAAGGCATCCGTGAGGAGACCGATTTCGTCGTCGGCATGCTTGGTGACCCGCACCGAAAAATCGCGATGTTCGGAGACGTCGCGAGCAGTCGCTGCCAGCTCGATCAACGGCGCCGAGATCTGCCGCTGCAAGTGACGCGAAGGCAGGTAGGCGACGACCAACGAACCGATTAGCACCAGCACCACGAGTCCGCCATAGGCCGCGATGCGTCCGAAGATCGGCACCATGTTGGCCTGAAGAAAAAGGGTGCCGAGTTTACGCCCGTGCAGTTCCACGGTTTGAAACGAGAACAAGTGCGGCGCGTCGAAGCTCGTGCCATCGGCGGCGGGAATCGCCGGCAGGGCCACGTCTGCCTGCGCCGCGGGATAAGTCGCAAAGGGACTGCCGTCGGCACGCAGCAAGGCGGCCGCCACGATGTTGGGCTGGTTGACCAACGTTTCGAGAACAGCACGGCCGTCCTCGGGATTTTCGAAGGCCAGCGCCGCCGTGCTGTTTGTCGCCAGGATCTCGCCCAAGGTTTCGAGCTCGCCGATCGTGCGCTGGCGAAACGTGACAATGTCATAAATCAGCAGCGTGCCGCAGCAGAGTAGCGCGACCATGCCGCTGGTGAGAAAAATCAGCCGCATCAGCTTCCGCTGCATCGGCGCCTGCGGCACGAGTCTCCCCAATGCCTTGGGCGCGAGTTTGGACGAGAGCGGCGGTGCGGACATGTCAGTTCCCTCCTTCTGCATTCACGATGGTGGCGGAGCGCAAAAGATTCGAATCCATCTTCAGGCCCGATGCGCGCGCCGCGGCCAGATTCACTTCCAGCCGGACACGATTGTTGCTCGTGACCAGACCGACCATGCCGCCGTCTTCAGCGAAGCGACGAAAATCGCCCACGGTCAGCACCGGGCTTTGCGCCAACACGTTCAACACCTCCGCCAGCCGCGTGGCTTCGGAGCGTGCGATGAACAAGACATGACACGTCTCAATCTCTTCGGCGCGGGCCCAACGCCGGATCGCCACCGAGCGTCCGCCGACGTTTTCTCCAGCGACGGTTTCATCGAGCAACGCCCCGAAGGGATCATCGCCCACCACGCCGATGATGATCGGTTCCGCGTCCGACGTCGCTGCCGCCGGCAACGAATTCGGCCAGCTCACGAACTGAATCAGGTTATAAAGAAAAACGGCTTTGATCTGATACTCGCGGTTGATCGTCGCGACCTGGGCTGACGCCGGTTTGGACATGCTCAGCAGAATCGCACAGCCGAGCAGGCCCCAGAGCGGACGGCGTCGCCATCCAGTCCCGAGTTTCTGAAAACGTTTCGCGCTCAGAAACGACATGCGATTTTTCCGTAAACCGAGGGCGACGTTTCGCTGAAACCGAATTCGACGATGTCTCCGTCGCCGAGATTCTGACCGACGACCGCAAATTCCCACCGCGCGTTTTCCCAGGCAAATCGGACATCGAACACACAATAATCCGGCAACGCCGGCTCCGGTGAGGCTCCGACGTAGCGGACCGTGGTGTCGAATTTGAAACCGTGCGGCAAATCGACCATGGCCTGTAACACCGCCAGATGTCGCGGATCGTTACCCAGCGCAGCGGTGTTGTAGTCATGTCCGGGTTTGGCGTGGATGTCCTTCTCGAACCAAGTGTAGCCGCCGCGCAGTCGCATCCAACTCGTCGGCTGCCACGTGCCGGAAAACTCCACGCCGTGCGAATCACCTTCCGAGCCGTTTTGAATCGTGGCCGTGGGCGAACCGGGAACGGCGGCCTCGACGCTGTAAAGATCGTCATAGCGGTGGAGAAACGTCGCCACACTGAATGCAAAACGATCCACCGGACGCCAACGCCAGCCGGCTTCCCAAGCGATGAGTTTTTCCGCCGTGAATTCCGGTCCGCCATCCACGCCCGGCACCCCGGTTTCAATGTCGAAGGCCGGGATGTGATAATCCACGTCGATCCGGCTGGGCGATCGCACCGCATGCGAAATCGCCGCCCACACCGTCGTGCGATCATTCGGCATCCACGCGCTCCGCACGCCGGGCTGAATTTCCGAACCGGAGAACACGTTGTGCTCATACTTGGTGCCGGCGGTGAGTTTCCATTTTTCCGGGATCAGCGTGATCTCGTCCTGCACGAAAGCGCTGAACAATTCCATCGTGCGCTGATTCGGCACGAAGCCGACAAACAACGTGCGGTTGAGCACCTCGCTGTCCATCCGCCGATAAGCGGCGCCCCACAACAAACGATGGCGCTCGCCGACAAGCCAGTGGTGTTGGAAATCCAGGTCCGCGGTTTCGAGTCGATCGGTCAACGTCGACGGCACGTCGTTGCGCATGGTGTGATCGAAATAAAACCGCACCTGGATGCCAGCGTCGGCGGATAG
>CBINJL010000341.1:0-4454 GCA_966250925.1 uncultured Opitutus sp.
GAGGTCAACCCGCGCGCCTCCCGCACCGTGCCGTTCGTGGCCAAGGCCATGGGCGTGCCACTGGCGAAACTCGCCGCCAAGGTCATGGCCGGCAAGACGCTCAAGGAACTCGGCTTCACCCAGGAGATCGTGCCGAAGCACTGGTGCGTGAAGGAATCGGTTTTCCCGTTTGTGCGTTTCCCGGGCTGCACCATTGCGCTCAGCCCCGAGATGCGTTCCACCGGCGAGGTCATGGGCGTCGACGACGATCTCGGCGTCGCTTTCGCCAAGGCCCAGGCCGCGGCCAAACCCGGACTGCCCACCAGCGGCAACGTGTTTCTGTCCGTCAAAGACGACGACAAGCCGCGTGCCATCGACCTGGCCCGGCGTCTGGTCCGTCTCGGCTTCAACATCTATTCCACTGGCGGCACCGCCAAGGTGTTGGCCGACAACGGCGTCGAGGTCACTCGCCTGGCCAAGATCAACGAAGGCCGCCCCAATGCGGTCGACATGATCAAGAACAACCAGATCAAGTTGGTGATCAACACGCCCGGCGGCATGATTCCGCGCAAGGACGAGAACAAGATCCGCGCCGCGGCCTACGCCCACAACGTCTGTCTGATGACGACGGTCATGGGCGCCTTCGCCGCGGTGAAGGGCATCGAGGCGCTGAAGGAAAAGGAAATCGCCGTGCGCCCGATCCAGCATTACGTGAAAAACGTGCTGCCGGTCTGAGCGCGTCTTCGCCTTCGCAGCGTTCGTCCTGATCATGTCCGAAACCGCACCGTTGGTTTGTCTTCTGCACGGTTCCGATCAACCCGGCCTGGTGGCGCGGGTGTCGGGCTGGATTTTTGAGCGTGGCGGCAACATCCGCCACGCCGACCAGCATCACGACCGCGAGGAGAACATTTTTTTCCAGCGTGTCGAATGGACGCCGGCCGGTGATCCTGCGGAAGAGGGCAGGGCGTTTCACGCCTTCGCCACCGGCCTCGGCATGAATCCACGGGTGGCTGCGCCGGGCGAACGGCAGCGGGTCGCGTTGTTTGTTTCGAAATTCGACCACTGTTTTCACGATATCATCCTGCGTTGGAAAGCGGGCGAATTTGCCTGCGATCTGGTGGCAGTGATTTCCAACCACGACACGTTGGCCGGAGTGGCGGCGGGTTACGGACTGCCCTTTCACCACATCGCCGTCACGAGTGCGAACAAGGCGGAGGCCGAGGCGCAACAACTCGCGTTGCTCGCCGAACTCGGCGTCGAACTCGTGATCATGGCCCGCTACATGCAGGTGCTCAGCGACGAGTTCCTGCGCCGTTTCGCCGGATCAGTGATCAACATCCACCACTCGTTCCTGCCTGCGTTTGCCGGTGGCCGACCTTACCACCAGGCGCACACCCGCGGCGTAAAATTGATCGGTGCGACCGCGCACTACGCGACCGCGGTGCTCGATGATGGCCCGATTATTCAGCAGGATGTGGCGCGGGTGAATCACCGGCACGACGTCAACGATCTCATTCGCAAGGGCCGTGATCTGGAGAAACTGGTGTTGGCCCAGGCCGTGCGCTGGCACCTCGAAAACCGGGTGCTGGTTTACGGCAACAAGACCGTGGTCTTCGACTGAGTGTTGTTCGTTCTAAACCACGAATAGGCACGAAGTCCCGCGAAGCGGCTGGAATGGAGTCTCTTCGCAGTCAGTTCTGCGCTCTACGCCAAGCTCCGGGGGCCGTTGGGATTCGTGTGCCTTCGTGTTCCTTTGTGGTTTTTCAACGGCATCGTTCCGACTGAGTTCGACGAAGCGTAGCGGCGCCGATCCGGCTGGCGAAATCCTGCCTTTACGGGGGAGGAGCCATCTGTTTCGGTGCTCGTTTTCGCACCCATGTCCAAGTCCAACGAAACCCCTTCCGCGCCTGCTGGCGACGACAGCCACCTCGCCACCAACGCCGCCGCCGGCGCGCCTGATTTCGAGGAATCCGTGCGCCGGTTCTGGGAGAAGAACCGGGCCGCGTTGCTTGCCGCCGCGGTGGTTGTGCTACTGCTCATCGCAGGGCGTTTCGGCTGGAGTATGATGCAGGAAGGCAAAGCGGCCTCCGCCCGCGAGGCCTATGCGGCGGTGACCACCGACGCGCAGCGCGAAACGTTTGCCAAGAACGAAGCCGGCACGCTGCTCGCTGGAGCCGCGTTGCTTGAAGTCGCCGACACCGCGTATTCGGAAGGTCGCTACGGCGAAGCCATCAAACATTACGATGCCGCGGCCAAGGAAATGGCCGGCACGGTGTTTGCGGATCGCATCCGCCTCGGCCGCGGCATGGCGCAGATCCGGTCGGGAGATGAATCCGGCGGCCGGGAAACGCTGCGTGCGCTGGCCAATGACACCGGCGCGTCCGCTGCCGTGCGCGGTGAAGCCGCCTTCCACCTGGCCTCGATGGCCGCCGCGGCCGGCAACGCCGACGAAGTTGCCGCCTTGGCCACGCAGATTTCCTCGATCGACCAGATGTCCACCTGGAGCCAGCGCGTGATGATGCTGCAGGCCACGATGGGTTCCGCGGCCAAGTCCGACGCCGCTCCGGCGGCCGGTGCCGACGTCGCGTTTCCGGCGCCCTGATCGTTTTCAGGGACGAGCCTGCGGTCAGCGCAGAAAACGCCGCTGCACCCCGCACACGGACGAGGATGTCCGTGCTCCGGCACTCGCCGCCGCGTTTGATGGAGAACGGACGTCCTCGTCCGTTTGCCCTGCCTCACAGTCGCCAAACGCCGGCGTTGGAGTCGGACGTGATAGAAGCTGCTGATTGCAGAAAAGTCAGATGCCGCGGGACGCGGCAGGACGCACGATTATTGATACGTTGCGGGGCAATCAGTGCGATGCCCACCTTATCAGTGTTCATCAGTGTCTATCAGTGGTTGAAAAAAGTTGTTCAGAAAGAGGCGTGTTAAACCACTGATGGACACTTATTGGCACTGATGAGAACTGCCGGTGTAGCCATGCGCATCATGCTCTGTCTGGATTTCGGCATCAGTGTTTATCAGTGGCGATCAGT
The DNA here is from genome assembly GCA_966250925.1 of uncultured Opitutus sp. Taxonomy (GTDB): domain Bacteria; phylum Verrucomicrobiota; class Verrucomicrobiia; order Opitutales; family Opitutaceae; genus Actomonas. The sequence goes on from CBINJL010000341.1 coordinate 3,015, forward strand.
GGTTGAGAACGGTTGTTCAGAACAGTGAATGGAACGCGATTTAAACGCGGAGATTGACACACTGCGGGGCAATCAGTGCGGTGCGGGCGATCAGATCACGGGACGTAGCTTAGCCTGGTAGAGCGCCTGCTTTGGGAGCAGGAGGTCGAGAGTTCGAATCTCTCCGTCCCGACCATTGCGTGATCGCAAAACTTATAAGTTGGCTGACTGCGCGAGGACAGAGGTCATTTACCTGCTTGCTTAGAGCGGGGCAAGGCACCTAAACCCTGTGCCAGCTTTTCTCCCATGGATACGATTTCTCAGGAAAATAACGAGTCGTTCAGTTGGCTGCCGATGCTGGCCTTGATCGTCGGCCTCGTCGCCGGTGTGCTGGGCGGAGTCGCCTTGGCCAAGGTCGCCAATGTCAGCAAATCGCTCGGCGATCAGGCGGCGTTGTCCGCTCGCATCGATGCCTTGGAGGGGGAGTTGCGCAAGACGTCGACTTCCGCTGAGAGCGCCACGCAGCGCATCAACAAGGTCGCGGCCGACACCAACAGCGCGTTCCAGAAATTCAGCGAGGCCTTCACGACGCTCCGCACCGAGTTCGAAGACATCAAGGTCAACGCCTCCCAACCCGCCTCTGTCGCCAGTTCGTCTTCCTCGGCCGGTTCTTCCAGCTCCGGCGGTTCCAGCGCTCCGGCGGTGGCGAGTGGCAACGAGTATCTGGTCAAATCCGGTGACAACGGTTACAAGATCGCCCGCACGCTGGGCGTCTCCTGGACCGACCTGCAGGCGGTGAATCCCAATGTGAACTGGAACAAGCTGGCCATCGGTCAGGCGATCAAGGTGCCGCAGAAGTAATCACTTTCGCGCAAACGTTCACCTATTTGTTTTCTTTTTTGCGCCTCCCCACCATGTGTCGGGAGGCGCTTTGTTTTTAGGCTGATGAACAATGCTCCCGATCCTGCGCCGTGGCGCCGCACCGCCGATCGTGCCTTGCTGCACACACGGGTTTTCGACGTGCGGGCGAGTTTGTTTCGCCATCCGCAGCGGCCCGAAGGGCGGGAGTTCATGGTCATCGACGCGCCGGATTGGGTGATGGCGCTCGCGCTCACACCGGCCGACGAGCTGGTGTTGGTAAAACAGTTTCGCTTTGGCGCGGAAGCGCTCTCGCTGGAAATGCCGGGTGGAATCATCGATCCAGGCGAGACACCCGAGCAGGCGGCGATGCGCGAGTTGGCGGAGGAGACGGGATTTGCCGGCAGCGAGCCGATCCTACTCGGCAGTGTGCATCCCAATCCCGCCATTCAAAGCAACCGCGCGCACATCGTGCTGATTCCCGCCGCCCGGCCGCAAGGTGCGACGGCGTGGGACGACGATGAGGAATTGGGCTGTTCGTTGGTGCCCGTGCCGGAGGCGCTCGAACTGGCGCGAACGGGTGGAATCACGCATGCGTTGATG
>CBINJL010000342.1:0-4452 GCA_966250925.1 uncultured Opitutus sp.
CCGCGTCGGGCTGGATCGCTTCGAGCTCACACACGAGTTCCTCGGACAGATGCTGTCGCTGCGCCTGGTCGAGGGGACCAGCCAGGAGGAACTCCGCCAGATCGCGCTGGCTCGGTCCACCCTGGCGGCGTTGACGGCCGAGGTGCAGGACGACGATTGGCTGCAGGGTTTCGTCAACGACATCCTCGCGACGGCCGGCGTCGGTGGCTTTGCGCAATCGAGTCCGGGCACGCTCGTCTGTCCGCGGATGGACGCCGACGGCGGTCGGGCCTGGATCGTGGTCAACCTCGATGGCCAGGGCGGCGCGGTCGATGTGCCGGCGGGCGTGCGCGACGCGTTGAGTGATGCGCAACTCGGTCCGGGGTCGCTGGCCATCGCGCCTTACGGCTGGCGGGCGCTGCGACTGCCCTGACGCTGGCGCGGCTTCAGGCCACCTCAATCATCGCCTTCACCAGCCCCGGCGCTCCCGGATAGGACGGGAACGTTTCCGGCACGGCGGCGAGGGTGGTGCGGTGCGTGATCCACGCCGCCGGATCGAGCCGGCCGGATTCGATCAGCGCGATGATGCGGCGAAATGTATCCGGCGTAGCATTACGGCTCGCGAGCAGCGTGAGCTCGCGGCGATGGAAGTTGGGATCGTTGAAGGTCACGTCGCCCTGAAAAAGTCCGACAAAGACGATGCGTCCGCCGGGGGCGACGAGCTCGAACGTGCCCGCCATCGACTTCGGGTTGCCGGTGGCGTCGATGACGACGGTGGGCAGATCGCCGCCGGCAGCGGCCCGCAATGCGTCTTCGTCGCCGACGACGGACAGCGTCTGCGCCTGCGGATAAAGTTGCCGGCAAAACGCGAGTCGGTCGGCGCTGAGATCGAGCACGAGCACCCGCGCGCCGGACTCCAGCGCGAAGGGCACGACGCTGAGGCCGATGGGACCGGCACCGATCACGAGCACCACGTCGTCGGAGTCGGGTGCGGCGCGTTCCACGGCATGGGCGCCGATGCCGAGAGTTTCGACGAGGGCCAGTTGTTCGTAGCTCAGGCGGTTGGAGCGATGCAGTTTGGCGGCGGGTACGGTGAGGAGCGGGCGCATGCCGCCGTCGCTGTGCACACCGAGCACTTTGAGTTCGGTGCAGCAGTTGGGCTTGCCGCGTCGGCAGGCGATGCAGCGGCCGCAGTTGAGGTAAGGTTCCACGGCGCAACGATCGCCGGCCTTGAGGTTACCGGGCGTGTCACCCGGATCGATGATCTCGACGCCGAGTTCATGGCCGAGCACGCGCGGAAAAGCGAAGAACGGCTGACGACCGGCAAAGGCGTGCAGGTCGGTGCCGCAGACGCCGATACGATGCACCCGCACCAGCGCCTCGCCGGGACCGGGACGCGGTTCGGCGGCGTCATGACGGAGCGAAAAGGCGCCGGGATGATCGAGAGTGACGGTGAGCATGGCGGAGCTGCGGCGAACGGGTGGAGAGGGATCAGTTGCGAGCGCTGGTGCGGTGGGAGATGAAGCCGTAGATCGCGATCACCACAAAACACAGGGCAGGCAGAAAGAAGGAGACGCGCACCGGCTCGAGGACGAGCGAGCCGAGTTGCAGACCGTTGCCATCAATCAGGGCGCCCTGCATGCGTGGCATGATGGCGCCACCCACGATGGCAAAGATAAGGCCGGCGGAACCGAGTTTGGCGTCGCTGGGCGTGAGTCCGTCCAGGGCGATGCCGTAGATGGTGGGAAACATGAGCGACATGCAGCCGGAGACGCCGACGAGGCAGTAGAGACCGGGCATGCCCTGCAGAAACACGGCGCCCAGCGTGAGGGCGAGACCGCCGAGGGAAAGCAGCATGAGCAGCTGGCCGGCCTTCACGACGCGCAGGATCAAGGTGCAGATGAACCGGCTGGAGAGAAACAACACCATGGCGACGATGTTGTAGTTTTGGGCCTGAGCGGCGGTGAGGCCGCAGAGCGTCATTCCGTAGTGAATGATGAAGGTCCAGCACATGATCTGGGCGCCGACGTAAAAGGCCTGGGCGATGACACCGCCGACGTAGAGTTTGGAGCCGAGCAGGTGGCGGGTGAGCGGACCGAGTTTGATCGGCTGTTCGGCCTGACCGGTGTCGGGCAGTTTGGAAATCGCGAACAGCAGCAAGGTCAGCAACACGACACAGGCGATCACGACATAGGGCACAATGACGACGCCGAGGTCGTGGCTTTGCACGGCGCGAAATCCGGCGGGATCGTCGGTGACAAAGGATTCCCATGACGCGCCGATGGCGGCGTCGACCGCGCTGGGCAGCATCTCGGCGTATTCGGGATGAGCCGCGACCTGATCGTCGCGAAAGGCCGACAGTTCGAGGTTGGGCAGCACCAGCATGCTGGCCACGACCATGCCGGTGAGGGAACCGATGGGATTGAAGGCCTGGGCGAGGTTGAGGCGGCGCGTGGCGGTGGCGGCCGAACCGAGCGAAAGGATGTAGGGGTTGGCCGAGGTTTCGAGGAAGGCCAGTCCGAACGTCAGCACGTAGAAACCGACAAGGAAGGTGTTGAAACTGTGTTGGGTGGCGGCCGGCACGGTGAGGAGCGCGCCGGCGGCGTAGAGCGCGAGTCCGATGAGGATACCGGTCTTATAGGAATAGATCCGGATGATCAGTGCCGCGGGAATCGCCATGGTGGCGTAACCGCCGTAGAACGCCCACTGCACCAGACTGCTCTGGGCGTTGCTGATGACGAACACGTCTTTGAAAACGCGCACCAGCGGATTGGTCACGTCGTTGGCAAATCCCCACAACGCGAAGAGGGTCGTGACGAGGATGAAGGGATACAGGTAGGCGCGCGGAACGACGCGATCGGAATCGGAAGCAGGGGTAGGCATGTGTGGGGTGGGGAAAACAGGGGGACTGGCAGCCTCTTTATTCTTTCTTCTTAATCTTTCTCTTTCTCCTCGAACCCAGATCGGGCGCGCGGTTGGACCGTTGAGAGAAAGATTAAGATAAAGAATAAAGAGAAAGATTGGCAGCGCATCACGCGGTCAGGACATCTCCTCCGTCACCGGATTGGTGAGGGTTCCGATGCCTTCGATTTCGATGCTGACTTCGTCGCCGGGTTTGAGCCAGCGCGGCTCGGGTTTGACGGCCATGCCGACGCCGTGCGGCGTGCCGGTGAGGATGACCGTGCCGGCGGGCAATGTGGTGCTGCCGCTGAGATAGGCGATGAGGCTGGGAACGTCGAAGATCATGTCGTTCGTGTTCCAGTCCTGCACGCGCTCGCCGTTGAGAATCGTGGCGATCTTGAGCGTGTTGGGATTCGGGATTTCGTCGGGTGTGACCAGGCACGGTCCGAGCGGGGCGAAGGTGTCGAAGAACTTGCCGCGACACCACTGACCCCCGCCGAGTTTGATCTGGTGATCGCGGGCGGAGACATCGTTGGCGCAGGTGTATCCAGCAACATAGGACAACGCGTCCTCGCGGGAGACGTTCTTGGCGTCGCGGCCGATTACGACGGCGAGTTCGCATTCGTAGTCGACCTCGTCGCTGCGGAGGGCGCGCGGCAATTCGATCGGGTCGCCGGGATGCTGGAGCGTGTTGATGCCCTTGATGAAGAGAATGGGCCGCTCGGGAAACTTGGCGCCGGTTTCGGTAGCGTGGTGGCGGTAGTTGAGTCCGATGCAGAGAATCTGGGTCGGCACGACCGGCGCGAGCAGCTTGGCGACGTCGGCGGACTCACCGGTGGAAACCAGCGAACCGTAGAGTTCGCCCTGCAGGCGTTCGGCCGAGCCGTCGGCCTGAAGTGCACCGTAATGAGTGACGCCGGAGGAATCGAGGTAGCGGATGATTTTCATGAAATGGAGAGAAGTTATTGGCCCACGAAACACACGAAATCACACGAAACGTAGTTCAGCATGGGGCACGGTTTCGTGTGATTTCGTGTGTTTCGTGGGGCAACTTGTCATTCAGAGTGTTTTTTGAGTTCCTGCCACACGCGGCCGTGGGGGTAGGTATGGTCGGCGAGGGAATCGGGTTTCATCGTGATGCTTGTTCCGGGAGCCGTGGGCGCGACGTAGGCGCCGTGCTTTACCACGCAGGGATCGACGAAGTGTTCGTGCAGGTGATCGACAAACTCCGTGATACGGCCCTCCAGTGAGCCGCTTACGCAGATGTAGTCGAAGATCGATTCGTGCTGCACGTATTCACACAAGCCGACGCCGCCGGCATGCGGGCAGACCGGCACGCCGAATTTGGCGGCGAGGAGCAGCACGGCCACGACTTCATTCACGCCGGCCAGGCGACAGGAATCAATCTGGCAGAAGTCGATCGCGTCAGCCTGGAGCAGTTGTTTGAACATGATCCGGTTCTGACAGTGCTCGCCGGTGGCAACACCGATGCCGAGCGGACGCACCGCCTTGGCGATGGCGGCATGGCCGAGAATGTCATCGGGCGAGGTCGGTTCTTCGATCCAGAGCGGT
>CBINJL010000343.1:0-4422 GCA_966250925.1 uncultured Opitutus sp.
CGTCCACCGGCGCGCCGAGATCGATGCCGGCCAGGGCGAGCACCGGTTCGATCTCATTGCCATGGGCGAGATCGATGCGACCGATCGTGTAGGCGCCCTGATCACGATTTTCCGCGACATAGAGAAACTGATCGGACAGGCCAAACCCGAGCGGCACGATACGTTCCCGCCAGAGCCGGTTGCCGTCGACGGCGAAGTCTGTGGCGAGCGTCGGCGCGATGACTTGAGCGAGGGCGCGCCAACCCTGCAATTCACCGGCCGCAGCATCGTTGCCGCGCGCCCGCCAGCTGATTGGAAAATGGGTGCGATCCTCGAGCAGGCGAAAGCGGCCCTGGGCGTCGACGGTCGTTCGCATGGCTGGTTGGGGCAGGCGCACTGCGTCGAGCTCGGTCCATGCACCGGTGGCGAGATCGAGCCGGGCGGTGGTGGCGATGGCGTTGCGGAGGTTGTCACCCTGCACGCCCTCGACGATGACCGCGTCGGGAACTTCGGGATCGACCCGGAGAAAGCGAGGCGGTCGCGGGCGGAGGACCGGAGCGTGGCGTTGCGGGTCGAAATTGCTCGGATCAATGTCACTCGCGATCGGAGCGGCGAAGGAATCGGGATCGAGCACGATGGCGGCGCGGCCGCTGGGCACATGCAGCGAGGCGATGGACCAGTCCTCGGCGGCGATGACGAGGCGCTCGGCGGACGTCCATTGCAGCGCCAGCACGCGGGCGCCGTTCAGGTCACCGAGCGCGAAGCGGCGTTTGGCGTAGGGCGGGGTCGTATCGACGACTTCGATACGGTAGGAACTGCCGATGGCGACGGTGTAGGCGACCTGTCGGCCATCGCGGGAAAGCGTTGCCAGCTCCGCCCGCGGCGGTTGGAGCTGGGCTTGGAGGCGTTCGGCTGAGGCGAGAGTTTGCTGATTGTCGGCTGGAAGCGGGAGCGACATGAGCGGCAGCGCGAGCAGCGTTGGCAGCGACAGGCACCGGCGGACATCTCGACCGAGGCGCAGCAGAATGGCGGAAACGGTTTTCAGTGGCGAGGGGTAGAAGAAGCGGACGGAGGGAGTCAGCCGTTGCCGGCGAAAAGATGACCGAGCCGCTCCCAGACCGTGCGTGATGGCCAGAGCAAAATGGCCCACACGACGAGAGCGTTGATGTAGCTGAGAAACACCGCGGCGGCGGCCATATCCTTCACCCGTTTGGCGAGCGGATGAATCTCCGGGCGCACGTAGTCGATGGTCCATTCGATGGCGGAGTTGATCAGCTCCACGATCATGATGAGGAGCAGCGACGCGATCATGAGGGCGCTGGAGACGGCGTTGACCGGCAACAGGGCGGCGACGGGGATGAGCAGGATGACCAGCAGGAGGTCCTGCCGAAAGGACGGCTCGTGTTTGAGCGCGGCGCAGAACCCCTCCACCGAATGCTTCACGGCGGCGAAGTAGTTGCGCAGATTGCGGCGCTTGGTTTCCACCCCGCCGCCGGCGAGAGCGGTGTAGGTGTCGGCCGTCGGTTGGGGCAGCGGCGGGGACGGCGGGCGGGTGGGCGGAGGCGTCTTGGTGTCACTCACGGCGGCGCCAAGGTGGAGGCAAGTCGGCGGCGGCGAAAGTCGGAAACGCAAAAAGACCGCGCGCCGCAAATGGTGCGAACCGTCGCAACGATCGCGGGTCTGGCGGGAGGAGTGAGCCGGGCGTTGCGTTCAGGCCGCGGCGAAACTCAGCCGACGCGCCGGGCGGCGCATGCCGATGATGTTGCAGGTGAATTCGATCAGCTCCTCGCGGTAGCCGCAGAACTCCAGCACGCGGGACAGAAAACGGCGTTTGGTCGGGGTATCGATGTTCATGATCGCCCAATACGGGGTGCCGGGAATCTGCCGGGCCTGGTTGTGTCGGCATTGGGCGACGATGTCATAGCGGCTCAGGCTCAGGTAACGGCGACCGCGGGTGAGCGAGGCGATGTATTCGCGGAAATCGGCGCCGTGTTCGCGGGCGATCCAGGCGAGGATGGCGAGGTATTTGTCGGCGTCGGTGAACTTGGTGCGAAACTCGGGACTGTGCAGAAACCCGGCGAGGGGATCGGTTTGGGCGGCGCCCGACACCGGCAAATGGAGCAGGCCGGCGAGCACGTCGTTGGGGCTTTGGTTGAAGTCGTTGGTGAGCCGCTTGAGGGCGGCGTAAACGTCGTCGGACACGTCGATCTGTTTCATGCGCCACAGGTTGGACCGGTGCGGCGACAGGGCGACGGCGCTGCGACAAGGTGCGGTCAAAACGCGCCGAACCGGTTTGGCGGTGCGACCGGAAATCTGCGGCCGGGCCGGTTCAGGGAAGCGCGCCGGTGTTGATTTTGAAATCGGTGAAATCGTTCAGGACATCCGGATAACGTTTGTCCTGTTTGTAGATCTGCAAAATGCGGGCGTGCTCGGCGTCGTCGGTCGGAAAGATCCGCGGCGGTTCGCCGGGCAGGAAGATCCCGGTGTAGGCGCGGCGGCGGTCGACGATGCGACGGATCACGAGCATGGGCTCAGCGCCAGTCGTAGTTGAAACTGATCGAGATTCGTTCCTCGGCGACCTGATTGGCCGGCACTTCGTGGCGCAGCCAGCTTTCGAACAGGATCACGTTGCCGGCTTCGGCCGGGTAGGTGACGAACGGTTCGTTTTCCGGACGGCAGCCCGACTTGCGCGGCGGCGCGGCCATGAAACGGTCGAGGCGTGGGTCCTCGAATTTGATCCCGGGGCAGCCGGTGGGCGTCTGCACGTAGTAGGTGCCGCTGATGAAGGACAACGGGTGCAGGTGCAGGCCGTGGGTCGTGCCGGGCGGCATCATGTTCACCCAGCAATCCGTCATGTGCAGATTCGCACCGCGCAGATCGAAATCGAGGGTCTTGGCGAACGCCTTGACGTGTTTGGTGAGCTTGCGCTCCAGGGCCTCGAACGTGCTGGAAAATCGATGCAGCGTGTTCATCGACGCGTAGCTGGTGTAGCCGCCCGGATAGTTTTTTTCCGACCATTTGCGGCCGGCCTCGTCAAACGCCCGCAACTGGTCGCACTCGGCAACGAGTTCGTCGTTGAAACGATTCAAGCCGCTTTTTTGCAGCGGCTCGCAATAGACGTAGGTGGGAAAATGCAGGGTGACGGACATGGGTCGAAAGGCTGACGGGCGAAGCTCGCGGAGGAAAAGGCAAACGTGCGGCCGGCGTCGGTTTACTTGGCCAGGAGTTTTAGTCCCACCACGCCGCTTACGATCAGCACCAGACAGATCGCGCGGGCGACGGTGGCCGGTTCGCCCAGCCAAATCATGCCGATAACGGCGGTGCCGGCGGCGCCGATGCCGGTCCAGACCGCGTAGGCTGTGCCGATGGGCAGATCGCGTGCGGCCACGGCCAGCAGCCACATGCTGAGCGCCATCGCGGCAATCACGGCTACGCTTGGCCACAGGCGGGTGAAGCCGGCGGTGCTTTTCAAACCGACAGCCCACCCGATTTCGAGCAAGGCGGCACAGAGGAGAATCAACCAAGGCATGATGCGAACAGGCTGACCGGGATTTCGTTCGGGGCAATGTGGCGTTTTAATGCACGCCGCCCATCAGGCGCTTCACCCACGGCACCAGCGCGAACAACAACGCCGTGGCGCCGCCCACCCACAGGGCCTGAGTGAGGAAGAAGTCGCTCAATCCCGCCGGATCGGAGGCGTCGAAACTGCCCGCCAGCACGCCGGCGAGTTTGTTGCCCAGCGCCGCGGCCAGAAACCAGATACCCATGACGAGACCGGTCAATCGCGCCGGCGCGAGCTTCGTCATCGTGCTCAACCCCACTGGACTCAGGCACATCTCGCCCGCCGTCTGCAGGAAGAACAACCCGAGCAACCACACCGGACTGACGAGGCCGCTGGCCGTGAGTTTGGCCGCGGGAATCATCCACACGAACGACGCGGCGACGAGCAGCAGGCCGAGGGCAAACTTGGCCGGACTCGACGGCGATCGACTTCCGAGTCTGACCCAGAGCCAGGCGAAACACGGCGCCATCAGGATGACCCACACGGAGTTCACCGACTGCCACCAGGTCGATGGAAACTCCCAGCCGAGGAGCCGGTTGTCCGTGAGTCGATCAGCGAACAACTGCACCGAGGAGCCGGCCTGTTCGAAGATCGCCCAAAACACCTGCGCGGCGACGAACAGCACCAGGATGGCGGCGATGCGGCGACTCTCCAAGTCGGGCTTGGTGGCGAAAAAAATGATGGCGGCGAACTGCACCGCGAAGAGCGCGAACACGATGGCCTGATACCGGTCGGCCAGCATCATCAAACCGATCAACGCCAGTGACCCGATGGTGACGAGAGCGAGCCGGCCCCACGGCCGCGGCGTTCCGGTGGCCGGGGCGAGACCCACATGGGCGAGCGTTGATGCCCGGCGCAGGTAAGTGATGAGGCCGAAGGTC
>CBINJL010000344.1:0-4403 GCA_966250925.1 uncultured Opitutus sp.
ATGACAGTCACCCACCGGACGCACGGCACGCGGCGCCAGACGCGCCTGCCGCTCGGGCTGGCCTGGACGTCATCGGTGCGCGGCCAGCTCTCCACCAACAACCTGCTCGGCAGCGAACAACTCTCGCTCGGCGGCGCGTATACGTTGCGTGGATACAAGGAAGGCGAGGTTTACGCCGATGAAGGCGTGCTCCTGCGGAACGAACTTTATCTGCCCGCCTACACGTTGGGCGAAGGTCGCTGGCGCGCCCGCGTGCAGGCGCTCGGATTCTGGGACTACGGCCACGGCCGCATCGACACGCCGCTGCCCGGCGAGCGCGATGCATTCAGCCTATCGAGCGTGGGCCTCGGCCTGCGCGTGGCGGCGACGCGCCACCTCAGTATCAACTTCGACTACGGCTGGCAATTGATGGAAACCGGCCTCAGCGCCGGCGAATCCCCGCGCCGCGGTCACGTGAACGCCATGCTGTCGTGGTGACGCTTCCCGCGGTGGCGCGCATGAGCGCCGAGGTTGCATCGGGCGCGCACTCGGTTTGAGTTCGGCGCGCCCATGAAAACCATTCCCCGTCTCGCCTTCCTGGCCTGCGTCGCGCTCGCGCCCCTGCAGGCCGAACTCACGCTCGCACCGCTCTTCACCGACCACATTGTGTTGCAGCGCGACAAGTCCGTGCCGGTCTGGGGCCGCGCCGATGCCGGCGCGACGGTGGAAGTCGAATTCGCCGGTCAAACCGCAAGCGCAGTGGCGGCCGAAAACGGTGCTTGGTCAGTGACGCTCGCCGCGCTCGAAGCCAGTGCGGAAGGTCGTGTGTTGGTCGTGCGTGGCGCGGGCGATGATGTGGTCGAACTCGCCGACGTGTTGGTCGGCGACGTCTGGCTGTGCGGCGGGCAATCCAACATGGAATGGCCGCTGCGCATGAGCAACGACGCCGAGGCCGAGATCGCGGCGGCCGACTTTCCGCTCATTCGCCACATCAAGATCGAACGTCGCATCGCGCGCGACCCCATCGCCACCGCGACCGGCACATGGACGGTGTGCACGCCGGAAACCGCTCCGCATTTCACCGCCGTGGGTTACTTTTTTGCCCGTCGACTGCATCGCGATCTCAGCGTGCCGATCGGGTTGGTGAACAGCAATTGGGGCGGCACGCCCGCCGAGGCCTGGCTGCCGCCGGCGGCATTGGAGGATGCAGATGTCGCGCTCGCCAGCGCCTCGCATCAGGCGAAATCCAACCAAGGTATTTACGAAAACCTCGCCCGTTATCGGCAGCAATTGGAAGCGTGGCGCGCTCAGCCCGACGGCGCAGCGGAACCCACAATCCCATGGCGTCCGGGAGCCGAAAACACGGCCAACGTGCTTTTTAATGGCATGATCGCGCCGCTCACGCCGGCAGCGTTGCGCGGCGTGATCTGGTATCAAGGCGAGGCCAACGCCGATCAGCCAGAAACCTATCGCACGCTGTTCGGTGCGGTGATCGCGTCGTGGCGCGAACAGTTCCAGCAGCCAGACCTGCCGTTTTACTGGGTGCAACTCGCGAACTGGGCGCCGGGCGGTTATCGCGACGGCACCGGCTGGGCGTTTCTGCGCGAGGCACAAACGCAGACGCTGGAACTGCCGCACACCGGTCAGGCCGTGATCGTCGACATCGGCGACCCCGACGACATCCACCCGCGTAACAAGCAGGATGTCGGTGACCGTCTGGCGCGACTCGCCCTCGCCCGCGAATTCGGTCGCACTGAAGTGGAAGACAGCGGGCCGGTGTTTGCGTTTTCCAGTTTCCAGGATGCTGCGGTCACGATCGGTTTCGATCACGCAGACGGCCTGCGCACGACCGACGGCCAACCGCCGGCCGGCTTCGAGTTGGCAGGCAGCGACGGCGTTTTTCATCCGGCGTCGGCAACGCTCGACGGCCAACGCGTGCAGTTAAGTGCTGCCGCCGTGGCGTCGCCGGTGGCGGTGCGTTATGCCTGGCGCGACAATCCGACGGTGAATCTGGTCAACGCCGCCGACCTGCCAACCGTGCCGTTTCGCACGGATCGCGACTGAGCCGCGCACGAATCGGGCGTCGGGTTATCGGTGCAAACGTTTGCATTGGGCAACGTCTTGCTTCCGTTCAGGGAAAACGTCCCTCTGAATCGCCGATTCTCCCCGCCTTTTCCGCCTTTCGCCCCTGCGCCCAGCCATGGCCCGTCTTGCCATTGTCGAAGATCAAATCCTGTTCGCCGAATTGCTCAGCGATCTGTGTGTGCGCGAGTTCGGTCACGACGTGGTATTTTGCACCGCTTCCGGCGATGAAGCGCTGCAGCGGCTGGGTGAAGAACGGGTGGAGCTGCTGTTGCTGGACCTGAAACTGCCTGACTACGACGGCCCTGAACTCGCCCCGAAACTGCGCGCGCGCGCACCGAGTTGCCGCATTCTGGCCGTTTCAGGCGAAACCACGCCCTACATGGTGCACCAGGCGCTCAACGCGCGTCTGCACGGATTCGTGGATAAAGGCGCGCCACCGGCGAAGTTGCGCGAAGCCATCGACACTGTGCTCGAAGGCAACCCGTTCTTCACCGATTTCGTGATCTCTACCCATCGGCAACTGGGGGCGAATCCCGACGCGTTCACCAAAATCCTTTCGCCCGCCGAACTCGCGCTCATGCCCATCTTCGGGCAAGGGTTGACCAACGAGGCTATCGCCGAGCAGCGCCAGCTCAGCGCGTCGACCGTGCAGACTCACCGGCGCAACATCATGGCCAAGCTCGGCCTGCACTCTTCGATCGATTTGATGCGTTATGCGATCGAACAGGGCTTCGTGTCGTTCAAGACGGCGTGCTGATCGCAAGGGCCGGCGTCGCCGGCACCTGGAGGACAAATTCGGCCCCGCCACCGGAAGGACGGCGGTGTATTAAGCGACCGCCGTGTTTGATGGCGGTGTCCCAGGCATTGTAGATGCCGAGACCACTGCCGTGCGGTTTGGAGGACCGCACGAAAGGCTCGAAGAGACGGCGCTCGACCGCGAGCGGCAAACCCGGCCCGTTATCCGCGACGCCAAAATCGACCCCGTCGACACCGCAACGCACCGACAGCCGCACAAACGGGGCAGGCGCTCCCGCACCCGTTTCGGCGCAGGCCGCATGCGCCTCGATCGCATTGTGGCCCAGATTTACCAAGGCTTGGCGCAGACGCGCCCGATCCGCACGCAAGACAGGCAGCGCTTCGGCCGCCTCGCAGTGCACCACCACCGCCGTGTCCGCAGCGCGTTCGAGCAACAAGGCCGCCACCTCACGCATCAGACTGGGCACATCGATCCGCGCCCAGGCCAGCGGAGGCGGCGCCGCCATGCTCATAAGACGGCTTGAATAACTCATCAACTGATCAGCCTCCGTCAGTGCCATCGGCAAAAATCGTTCGCGCAAAGCGTGGTCGTCAGGTCGCTCCGCCAACCGTTGCAGAAACAGTTTCAACGCCGCCACGTGTTGTTTGAGATCATGCCCGAGGGACGCTCCTAGAATCTCCAGCGCCTGAACCTTCCCCATCTGGCGCGCACGGGTGCCGGTGCGACTCGCCGTGAGCACCATGCCGAGCGCCTCGGTCAAAACCTGCAGATTCTGCATGTCGTCAAACGTGAACAATCCCCGATCAATGCGTCGTCCGAGCACGATCAGCAGCGGGGTGCCGCTCCAGTCCGAAGACAACAACACCGCGACCTCCGCGCGCAGCTGGCGCAAGCGTTGGCTGGCGCCTTCGATTTCCTCAGTCTGCCAGGAACGATCCAGCACCTCCCGGGTGGTCCAGCGCTGGCGACGCAAGTGTGAGATCAAGGGATCGTCATCGACCACCACGCGACCCGCCCCATCCCACCAGCCATCCGGGCCGGCCAAAAACAACGCCCCATCCTCCACCCGCGCCCACTCCATCACCAAGTCCAACCCGGCTCGATCCAGCCGATCCTGATCCTCCGCCGAACGCTCCAGCGCCATCAACCGCAAACGGGTCGGCTCCACTTCGCGCCGCCAGCTCGCCAACTGCCAAAGCCGCATGCGTTTCGCGCCGACATTCCAGGTCAGCAAACAGCCCAACCCGCCGACAACGGCCGCCACCATGCCGGACGTCTCCCCCTGCCGCCCCCAGCGCAGACAGAAAAACAGAACCGCCAAAGCCGCCGCCGCAACCACGGCATGCCCCATCGCCGCCATGACCATCGCCCGCGCCCGAAACAGCCGCTTGGTCATGATGCCGTAAATCGTGACGGCGAGGAACAGCCCGCCGGTCAGCCCAGGGAATATCGCCCCGAAATCATGCCCCGAGTTTTCACGGTGCCAGAATCGCAGTGCCATCATAGTCCCCACCAATCCACAGCCCAAAACGAAGAATCGAACCTCCATACGTCGCTCACCACGCAGTTGCCGCATGCCCCG
>CBINJL010000345.1:0-4389 GCA_966250925.1 uncultured Opitutus sp.
TGCGGATGTCGACGGGAATCTCGCGCGTGCCACCGAGGCGGCGAATCATGCGCGAACCGATGGTCACGACGGACTGTTCGTCGTCGACCAGCAGCACGCGTTGACCGGCGCCGCGCGGCACCTGCACCGGGGTGGCGGTGACTTCGAGTCCGGCGGGATCGACGGTGGGGAAATAGATGCGGAAGGAGGTGCCGATGCCCGGTTCGGATTCGCAGAGGATCGCGCCGTCGTGATCCTGCACGATGCCGTGCACGACGGCGAGGCCGAGGCCGGTGCCTTCGTTGGCGGGTTTGGTGGTGAAGAACGGTTCGAAGACACGCTCGCGGGTGGCGGCATCCATGCCCATGCCGGTATCCGAAACGCTGAGACACAGCGTCTGGCGGTTGGCGAGCTGCGGGTAGCTGCTGTAAAGCGAAGGATCGGCCGGACCCTGGGTGAGGCGGATGGCGAGCACGCCGCCGCGTTCGCGCATGGCGTAGCCGGCGTTGGTGCCCAGATTCATGATGACCTGGTGGAGTTGCGTCGCGTCGCAAAGGATGGGCGGCGTGCTTTCGTCGATCTCGACCTTGAAGTCGATCGTGGCCGGGAGGGAGGCGCGGAGCAGGCGCTGGGCGTCCTTGATGATCGGCGCGAGTTTGCCGAGGGCGCGCTGCTGTTCCCGGCGACGGCTGAAGGTGAGAATCTGGGCCACGAGGTCGCGGGCGCGTTCGCTGGCTTCGAGGGCGCCGGCCAATTCCTCGCGGATGGGCGAATCGTCGGGCATCTCCAATTGCACGAGCTGGAGGTAACCGAAGATGGCGGTGAGGATGTTGTTGAAATCGTGGGCGATGCCACCGGCGAGAGTGCCGATGGCTTCCATCTTCTGGGCCTGACGAAGCTGGTGTTCGAGCGTCTGGCGTTCTGCGTCGGCTTTGAGCGTATCGGTGATGTCGCGGGAAATCATCACGCCGCGACGGGAGCCGTCGTTGCGGCGGTAAACCTGAATCGAGGCGTCGAGGGTGAGGTAGTGTCCGAGCCGATGGCGGAAACGGGCGCGATGATCGGTCCGTTGCTGCAGATTGCGCAGCAGGTGTTCGGCGTCGGCGTGATCTTCGGGGTGCAGCAACTCGATCAACGAGCGCCCGGTCAATTCGTCGGGCAGGTAGCCGGTGATGGCGGTGTGATTGGGGCTGACGTAGCAAAAGTTGCCCGTCTCATCGACTTCGCAGATGAGGTCGTGGGAATTGGCCACGAGCAGGCGGTAACGTTCTTCGCTCTCGCGCAGCGTGTCCTCGGCCGCGCGCCGGCTGGTGATGTCCTGCAACATGACCAGGAGACGGTTTTTCCCTTCCCATTCGATGGCGCGAAATGTCACCAGCACGACCAGCGGAGCCATGCCGGGGAAGGTGAGCTGGCGCTCGATGGTGTGGCCTTCGCCGCTGAAGAGCGTATCGGCGATGAGGCGTCGACGCTGGGCGTGATCGGCCCAGGTGCCGAATTCGAGACTGGAGCGGCCGATGATTTGCGAACGCGCCAGACCGGACATGCGCTCCACCGCCGGGTTGAGGTGCAGGATGGTGCCGTCCTCAGGTTCGGTGATGAGGGTGGCGACGGGGCTGGCGTCGAACAGTGTCAGCAGGCGGCGCTGCGCGGCGCTTACGAGCCGTTGCTGTTGGTCGACGCGTTGATGGACGTCTTCATGCCGGAGCGCGCGGATGACGCCGACGGCGATGCGGATCGGATCGGTCGAGGCCACCAGATCGAACGCACCGGCATCGAGGGCTGCTCGTGTTTCACTGGTCGAGGCGGTGGTGCCGCCGAGAAAGATCACGGGAATGTCGCGACCGCAGGCGCGGCGCACCCGGCTCACGTTATCGGCCGTGGCGGGCAACGTGGCCGTGTCGATCAAGGCGACCTGCCAGCGCGCGCGTTGTTGGGAATTTTCCAGGTCGGCAGGGGCGTCGATTGTCTCGATCGCGGCAGAGTAACCCGCCTGCCGCAGCTCGTCAGCATACGTGTCTGCCGGCCGTTTTGTGGTCGAGAGCAGCAGCAGGTGGAGCAAAGCGGAACCGGACATGAACTAAGCGAAGGCGATCCGACGGTTTCCCGGCGCACCGGGAGCCAGTGCGGCATGATCAACAGGCTCTGCAAAAGCGCCTGGATCGCAAATGCTTTTCGCGTTCGGAGCGAAATCGGAAGGCGGATTTTCTGCGGCGGGAATGCTTGACGGGCGGAGCTTTAGGCCGTGGCCAGCAGGTGGCGACTGAGAAAGGCGGTCTGGGCGGCGGCGAGTTCCTTGAGTCCCTTGCCGGCGAGGGCGAGCAGCTCACTGAGTTGTTCGGGCGAAAAGGTCGCTTCCTCGCCGCTGCTCTGCACTTCGACGAAGCGTCCGGCACCGGTCATCACGATGTTGGCGTCGACCTCCGCATCGCGGTCTTCGGTGTAGGGCAGATCAAGCAGGGCGACACCGTCGACGATGCCCACGCTGACGGCGGCGATGGAATCCTTGATCGGATTTTCGGCGAGCTTGCCGGCATCGATGAGTTTCTGCACGGCCAGGCGCGCGGCCACGTAGGCGCCGGTGATCGAGGCGGTGCGGGTGCCGCCGTCGGCCTGAAGCACGTCGCAATCGATCCAGAGCGTGTGGGAGCCGAGTTTTTCCAGATCAATTACCGCGCGCAGAGCACGGCCGATCAGGCGCTGGATCTCCACGGAGCGGCCGTCGAGTTTGCCCTTGGAAATGTCGCGCTTCTTGCGGTCGTGCGTGCTGTAGGGAAGCATCGAATACTCGGCGGTCAGCCAGCCGCCGGTCACATTTTGGGCGCGCATCCAGCCGGGCACGGCGGCCTCGATGGTGGCGCCGCAGATCACGCGGGTGTTGCCGAAGGAAACGAGCACCGAACCGGTTGCGTGCGGGGCGATGTCGGCCTGGAAGGAAATCGGGCGGAGCTGGTCGGGCTGGCGTCCGTCAGCGCGGGTTTTGGCTTGGGTCATGGGCGTCACCTCATGCAGGGGCTGCGGGCGTGGCAAGCCGCGGATGCGCTGTGCGCCTGTCACGTAATACCTGAATTCCGAGGTAGGTGGATTGTTTTGTCGCCCGGTGCGGGAGCGCAGGGAGGGGCGGTGTCGTCCGCACCGGAAAGTCCCGCTGCTCCCGCAGCGGGCTACACATCTCTACTTTGGGATTCAGGTATTACGTGACAGTCGCGCGGGCGGGCAGTTTGGCGGGCACCAAGCCGCGGCGGGCGGGTCGGTTACGCTTCGAACTCGCATCCGTCGAACGGACTGCGCACCACGCTTGTCCTTGCCGTCATGAATCGTTGGAAACTACCGCCGTTGTTTTTGCTGGGAATCCTTACGGTCGCTCGGGCGCAGACCGGGGCGGAGGAGCCGGTCGATTTCGAGCACGTGGCGCAGTTGGCCGCGAGCCTGGCTGCGGAGCCGCACCGTGCCCGCGAACCGGTGGGACCGGCGCTGGCGGCGCTCGATTACAGCGGCCACCGGCAGATTCGTTTCAATACCGATCATGAACTTTGGAAGGCGGAGAAACGGCCGTTTCTGGCCGGCTTTTATCATCTCGGCTACATCTTCGGCGATCAGGTCACGATGAACGTGATCGGGCCGGACGACACACGGCGCCTGCCCTATGAACCGGACTGGTTCGATTTTGGCGGACTCGACTCCGCCACGGCGGAGGCAGTCGGGGCGGAGGCGCAGGCGTTTGCCGGTTTCTACCTCGCGGCCCACGACAAACGGGAAAAAGGCTTTCGCCAGTTCGCGACCTTTCTGGGCGCGAGTTATTTTCGCGCGGCGGGTTCGGGTATGGGCTACGGCACCTCGGTGCGGGGTGTGGCGATCGACACGGGGCTGGCGCGGGCGGAGGAGTTTCCGCGCTTCGTCGAGTTCTGGCTGGTGGAACCGGGCAAACGTGATCGGGAGTTCACCGTGTTTGCACTGCTGGACGGACCGAGCGTGGCCGGGGCGTATGAGTTCCGATTCGCGGTGGGCGATGCGGTGACGACGCAGGTCCGGGCGCGGCTGCACTTTCGTCACCGTGTGACGAGCCTCGGACTGGCGCCGTTGACCAGCATGTATTGGCGAGGCGAAAACCGGCATCCCGAGCAACGCGACTTCCGGCCGGAAGTGCATGACGCGGACGGACTCATTCTGGAAGCGGACGGCAAGCCGACGATCTGGCGTCCGCTTGATCGCGATGAACGCACGCGGTTGTCGTATTTCGATGTGCGCAATCCGCGCCGGTTCGGTCTACTGCAACGTGACCGCGAGTTTGCGCATTATCAGGATCTCGAAGCGGCCTACGAGCGCCGGCCATCGGTGTGGATCGAGCCGCAAGGCGACTGGGGCGACGGCCACGTGCGGCTGGTGGAGTTGCCCACCCAGTCGGAATAT
>CBINJL010000346.1:0-4380 GCA_966250925.1 uncultured Opitutus sp.
CGTGCTCGGCCGGGGCAAATCCCAGCAATCGCCCCAACCCCGCCGCCACCGGCAGCGCCACGCCCATCAAGCCGATCGCGCCCGCCGCCGCCGCCACCAGCGTGGCCCAGCCTTGCGTGGCCCAGAAACCGGCCTGCACGGAATTGCAAAACGCGGCATACACGATCACGAGAATCACGGCGTTGCTCAAATGACTCAGGCCCTTGCGGTGCGCGTCGGCCCAGGTCTTCGCCCCCAGCCGTCGGACGCCCTGCCCGACCGCCAGCGGCAGCAAGAGCAGCAGACTCACTTCCATCACCACCTCGCCCAGCGGCTGACTGCGACCGCTCGCCTGCATCACGGCGGCGACCCAGACCGGCGTCACGAACACGCCCAGCACATTGGACAACACCGCGTTGAAAATCGCCGCCGGCACGTTGCCACCCGCCACGGTCGCCAGCGCCACCGCCATCACGATGGTCGAGGGCAACACGCACAAAAACAGAAACCCGAGCCGCAGATCCGGCGCCAGCCGGCCGCCGACGAGCGCATCAAATCCGAGCCCCAGCAACGGAAACGCCACGAACCCGAATCCCTGCACCGCCAGATGCAGTTTCCACTGACTGGCACCATCGCGCAACGCCTTCGCCGGCAACGTGAGCCCTTGGGTGAAGAACACGAACGCCACCGCGAACTTGGTCGAGACTTCCGCACGGATGAGTCCGCCGCTCGCCCCGACATCGGGAAACAACCACGCCAGGCCCACTGCCAGTGGCATACCGAGCATGAACCAGTTTTTCTGCAGCCAAGTTTTCATTTCGAAGTCGTTTCGCTCAACGCCGCCCGCGGCTTGCGTCCACGCAACAGCCCCAGCAATTCGTCGCGGCCGTCCAGACGCAGCAACCACGCCAACACCGCATAAATCGCCACGCCGAACGGCACCAACACGACCAGCCGCAACAAGTCGCCGCCGAGAGTTTCCGGCCACGCCGCCACCAATCGCAGTCCGCCGGCCAGGCCGAGTCCCATGCCAAGACTGGCCGCAAGAATTTTGCCCAGACTCGGCAGCAGCGGACCCACGCCCAACTGCGGACGCCGCCGCGACAACGCCCGTTGCAAATGTATTGCCTGAGCCACTACGGCGAGGTTGCTGGCCAACGCCAGACCCAACGTCGAAAACGGCTTCATCAACACCAGACTCAACCCGACGTTGAGCACAAAACTCACCAACGCCGCCCGCACCGGCGTGCGCGTGTCCTTCTCCGCATAAAAGGCGCGCAGCATCAGATTCACGTAGGCGAAAAACGGCAGGCCGACCGCAAACACGATCAGCACCGGCGTCATCGCCGCCGTGTCATCCGCGCCAAACGCGCCGCGTTGAAACAACACTCGCACGATCGGCGCGCCCAGCATCGCCAGGCCCACCGCCGCCGGCACGTTGATGGCCAGGATGAGGCGCATGCCGCGTTGATAGGCCCGCGCCAGATTCGCCCAGTCACCGCGCGCCGCGTGACCGGAAATGAGCGGAAAAATCACCGTCGACACCGCGATGGCAAACACGCCGATCGGCAGCTCCATCAGACGCGTGGCCAGATTGAGAATCGCCGCCGCGGAGTCGTTGAGCGAGAGCCCGATCATGCGCGAAAGCGACAGGTTGATCAGATAGATCGCCGAGCCGAAGACCGAGGGCCCCATCAGCAGCAGGATCGCGCGCATCGCCGGACTCAGCGTCAGATCGAGCCGCGGTCGCCAGCCTTCGCGCATCAACGCCAGCGCCGGCACGACCATTTGCAGAAACCCGCCGAGCAGGACGCCCACGCACAACCATCGCATCCGCGCATCCTCCAGCGTCACCCCGCCCCACAGCACCGCGCCGCCGAGCAGGCCGATCATGGCCAGGTTCAGCCAGATCGGCGACAGCGCCGGTTCGAGAAACCGTCCCAGCGTCTGCAGCGCCGCACTGAACGCCGCCGCCAGACACACCAGCACGAGATAGGGAAACAGCATCACCGCCAGCTCCGCCGCCGTGCGCCAGCGTTCGACCTTCGCCGGATCGCCCGAAAGGCCTGCCAGCCATCCCCCGTCCGCCAACGTGGACAAACCCAGCATCGCCACCACCACGATCGCCAGCGTGACCAGGCCGAGCCAACTGGCCACTTGGTTGACGAGCTGAAACGCGCCCGCCCGTTGTCGGGTTTCCAATTCGTCGTGCAACGTCGGCACCAACGCCGCCGTCAACGCGCCTTCGCCGAGCAGGCGCCGAAAAAGATTCGGCAACGTGAAGGCGGTGACGAATGCCGACGCCAGCGCGCTGGTGCCGAACACCGTCGTGATCAGCATGTCACGACCGAGTCCCAGCACCCGCGAAACCATCGTCGCAAAGGAAACCACGCCAATGTTCTTGAGACTGCGGGACACCGCGCAGTTCTCGCCGCCGGTCTTCCCGCTTACAAGAGCGAAGGCCGGGCATTGACGCTGCTTCTTCCGCGCAACAGCTTCGCCGCAGCCATGCCGCTGCTCGATCGACTCACGGCCAAATTGCAACGCCATCCGAAACGCATCGTGTTTCCGGAAGGGGCCGATCCGCGGATACTGCAGGCCGCCCGCCAGTGGGTCACCCGTCGTCTCGGGGTGCCCATCCTGCTCGGCGATCGCACGGAACTGAAACACAACGCCGCCCGGCTCGACATCAACCTGCAGGGCATGCGGCTGCTCGATCCGACCCGCAGCGACGACCTCGAGGCCTTCGCGCTCGCGTTGCATGAATTGCGCGCGGCCAAGGGACTCACGCTCGACGGCGCCCGCCAGGCTCTCGCCGACAACAGCACCTTCGCGACCATGATGCTGCACGCCGCCCAGGCCGATGCGGTGGTCGGCGGCGCCACCCAAAGCGCATCCAGTGCGCTGCGTCCGCTCTTCCAGATCATCCCGCGACTGCCCGACGTGAAGACCGCCTCGTCGCTGATGATTCTCGATTTCGACGAGAAGGATATCGGCACCGGTGGCAGCCTCTTCATGGCCGACTGCGGCGTCATCCCCGATCCCACCGCGGAGCAGCTCGCCGACATCGCCATTTCCACCGGCATCATCGCCCAACATCTCACCAACGAAACGCCGCGCATCGCGATGCTCAGCTACGCCTCCCGCGGCAGTTCGCAGCACCCGGCGGTGCTCAAGGTCCGCCAAGCCACCGAACTCGCCCGCCAGCAGGCCACGGCCGCCGGCCTCGAATTTGAAATCGACGGCGAGATCCAGGTCGACGCTGCGCTCGATGGCTACGTTGCCGCCACCAAGGGCATCGCATCGCCAGTGGCCGGACGCGCCAACGTGCTGGTGTTTCCCGATCTCAACAGCGGCAACATCGGCTTCAAACTCGTGCAACACATCGCCGGCGCCAACACCTTCGGCCAGATCGTCACCGGTCTGACCAAACCCGCCGCCGAAATCAGCCGTGGATCGAGCGCCCACGACGTGTTCGGCGCCGCCGTGGTCTGCGGCGTGTAAGCCATTGACCGCGAACTGTTGTTTCCGGGTGGTTGAGTTCGTCCGCCGCACCGCGTCCGTCCTTTATTTCCCTTTCTGCGCCCATGCCTGATTCTGCCCTCACCAATCCGTTTCATCTGCCCGCGCTGCCTTTGCTGAAGGCGCCGACCAATACGGAAACCAAGCGCATCTTCGTCGCCGCGACCCGCATGAACGACGGCAAGACCACGACCTGCCTCGGCCTGTTCGCCGCGTTGCAGGCGCACTTTCCGCGCGTCGGTTTCATCAAACCCATCGGCCAACGTTTCGTCGAAGTGCAGGGCCACAAGGTCGACGAGGATTCAGTGCTGCTCGACACGATCTACAAGGTGCGCGTGCCGATCGAGAGCATGAGTCCCGTTGCCATCGACGGCAGCTTCACCCGGCGTTATCTCAAGAATCCCGCCCAGACGCTGCCCAAGCTTGAGGACCAGATTTGCCGCGCCTTCGACCGTGTTTCCTGGGAAAAGGATTTCACCCTGATCGAGGGCACCGGTCACGCCGGCGTCGGCAGCGTGTTCGATCTTTCCAACGCCCGCGTGGCGAAGCTGCTCAACGCCAAGGCGGTCATCGTCTGCCCCGGCGGCATTGGTCGCCCCATCGACGAGATCGCGCTCAACAAGGCGCTGTTCGACCAGGTCGGCGTCGAGGTGGTCGGCGCGATTCTCAACAAGGTGGAAGAGGACAAGATGGACATGATCGCCGACTACGCCGGCCGCGGTCTCAAACGTCTCGGCGTGCCCTTGCTCGGCATCCTCCCGGTGCAGGCGCTGAGCACCGACTTCTTCGTGCGCCTCGTGCCGTTCCTGCTCGTCAACCAGCTGCTGTTCTTCGTGGTCGCCGACGGCAGGCCGACGTGGCGCGGCCAGCAGTACTCCC
>CBINJL010000347.1:0-4372 GCA_966250925.1 uncultured Opitutus sp.
GACCATCGCCGTAGGGATCGCCGCCAACACGGTATTGTTCAGCGTCTTCAACACCGTGGTCCTGAGTCCGCTCGATTTCCCCGCCTCGGATCGCCTGGTCCGGGTGTGGGTCGACGATCCCAGCGGTAACTTCAACGCCCCTGCCGTCTCGTGGCCGAAATACGAACATTACCGCGACCACAGCACCGCGTTTGAGGGATTGACCGCCTCCACCGGACACAACGCCACCCTCACCGGCGCTGGTGAAGCCGAGCAACTGACGGGCCTGAGCGTCACGTCCAACTTTCTCCACATGCACCGCGTCGGCGTGGCCCGCGGCCGTGATTTCACACCGGAAGACGACGTCATCGGTGCCGCCGCGACCGTGATCCTGAGCCACGAGTTGTGGCAAAATCGCTTCGCCGGGCGCGACGGCATTGTTGGGCAGATTCTCCAGCTCAACGATGTTGCCACCACCGTCGTTGGGGTGCTGCCGCCGGCCCTGCCGTTTCCCTACAACCAGATCCAGTATCTCGTGCCGCGCCCCGACGAGCAGGCCGGCGTGCCGTTGCAACAAGTCCGCGACGGCGGCGCGATCTACCTCCAACTCACCGGCCGACTCAAACCCGGCGTCGCCCGGGAAACCGCGGAGGCCGAACTGCGCACGCTCTCGGCCGGCTACAACACTGCCCACGCGGCGCGCATGGACGCCAACCACGATCACCGCCTGCTCGCTTACGCCGACGAATTGGTCGGCAATACGCGGCCGACGTTTTATGTGCTCCTGGCTGCCTGTGCGTTTGTCCTCCTCATTGCCTGCGCCAACATCGCGTCGCTGTTTCTCGGTCGGCTTTCCGCCCGCCACAAGGAAATCGCCGTGCGCCTTTCTCTCGGCGCGACCCGCCGCGACATCGTTCGCCAATTCCTCACGGAGAGTCTGCTGTTTTCACTCATTGCCGGCGCCTGCGGTGTGTTGATGAGCCTGTGGGCCATTTCCGCCGTGGCCAATCTCGCCGCCAACCAATTGCCGCGGGCCGGCGAGATCGCCTTTGATGCCACCGCGCTGATTTTCTCACTCGGTATCGCCGGACTCACCGCCCTGCTCGTCGGCCTCGTTCCGGCCTGGCAGGCGTCACGGGCCGACCTCACCGAAGCGCTCAAGGACACCGCCCGCACTGGCGGTGGCGGCAACGCCGGACGACGTTTTCGCGCCGGACTCATCGTCGCCGAAGTCGCGCTGTCGGTCACGCTGCTCGTCGGCGCCGGTCTGCTTATGACCAGTTTCTGGAAACTGCTCACCACCCCGCCCGGTTTTCGCACCGCCGGCGTTGGCGCCGCCTTCGTCAACCTGCCACTCCAGCGCTACGACACGCAGGAAAAGCGTTTCGCCTTCTGGCGGGCGTTGAGCGAGGAACTCACCCGGCAGCCGGCCATCTCCCACGCCTCCGCCGTGATCGGACTGCCATTGTCGGGCTTCACGCCGATCTCGCCCTACACCAAGGGCGGCACACCGGTGCTGCCGCTTTCGCAGCGTCCGCTCACCGGCTTTCGCATCGCCGATGTCGACTACAAAAACGTTGTCGGCCTCACGCTCCGCGAAGGCCGCTGGTTTGACGCCACTGACGCCACCGATTCGCCCAAGGTCGTCATCGTCAACGAATCCTTCGCCCGCAAACTCTTCCCGGGCGAAAGCGCCGTCGGGCGCACGATCCTGACTGGCTCGAACGGCGACATCGTCAACGAAATCGTCGGCGTCGTCGCCGATGTGAAATCCACCGGTCTCAACCAGTCCGCACCGGATGAACTCTACTTCGCCCTCGCCCAGCGCGCCAATAACGGCATGGGGCTGGCCGCGCGCACCGACGGTGATCCGGTCGCGCTGCAGGCGGCGTTTCGCAGTGCGCTGGCCAAGCTCGATCCGACCGTGGCGCTTTCGTTTTTCCAGACGATGGACCAGATCGCACTCAACTCGCTCGGCGTGCAGCGCATCGCCGCCTGGCTCATCGGTTGCTTCGCCGCCATCGCGTTTCTTCTCGCCATCGTCGGACTGTATTCAGTTCTTGCCTACAACGTCGCCCAGCGCACCGCCGAGATCGGCATCCGCATGGCGCTCGGCGCACTCCCGCGTCAGGTGGTGACGATGGTGCTGCGCCAGGGGCTTTCGCTCGTGCTGTGCGGCGTCGCGGCCGGGCTCGTCATCGCCGTTCTCGCCACCCGTCTCATCGCCGCGCAACTCTTCGGGGTCGAGTCGCTCAGCGTTGCGATCTACGCCGGAGTGGCGCTTTGCTTCGCATTGGTCGCCGCCCTGGCCTGCTTGATTCCCGCCCGGCGCGCCTCCCGGGTCGATCCCATGACCGCTCTCCGCAGCGAGTGATATTTTCACAGTCCTCACCCACCCGTTCCGTCCCTGCCTTCCGATGTCCGATATTCGCCTCGCGCTTCGCTCGCTGATCAAATCCCCCGGCTTCGCCTTCGTCGCCATCGCCACGCTCGCCCTGTGCATCGGGGCCAACAGCGCCATTTTCACCATCGTCAACAGCGTGCTGCTGCGCCCGTTGCCGTATCCGGATTCCGAGCGACTGGTGCAGGTTTACAACAGCTACCCCAAGAGCGATCTCGAATACGCCGGCGTTTCCATTCCTGACTTTCTTGATCGCATGGAGCGCGCCCCGTCGCTGGAAGACGGTGCGATCTACACGTGGGACAGCGTCAACCTCACCGGCGAACAATCGCCGACCCGCGTGCTGGGGTTGCGCGCGTCGCCGTCGCTGTTCACCACCCTGCAGGTTTCCGCCGCGCGTGGTCGGCTGTTCGAGACAGCGGATGCCGAGCCCGGCCGCGAACATGTCGTGGTGCTCAGCCACGGCCTCTGGCAGGAACACTTCGGCGGCCGCGCCGACACCATCGGTCGCACGCTGCGTCTCGACGGCGTGGCGCATGAAGTGATCGGCATCATGGCGCCGACGTTTCAATTTCCCGCGCCTGAAGTGAAGCTCTGGGTGCCGTTTGCCTTCACCCCGGAACAGCGCAGCAGCGCGGAACGCGGCAACGAGTTTTCCGACATGATCGCCCGCCTGAAACCGGGCGCCACCGCCGCCCAGCTCACCGCTGAATGCGCCGACATCATTGACCAGAATCTGCTCCAGGCGGAGCAGTTTCGTCCCTTCGTCGAAGCGACCGGCTTCACGGGAATCGCCCGCCCTTTGCTCGATCAAACCGTGGGCGACGTGCGCGCGATGCTCTGGTTGCTGCAAGCCGGCGTGGTCGCCGCCCTGTTGATCGGCTGCGCCAACGTCGCCAACCTGCTCCTCACCCGCGCCCTGGCTCGCCAACGCGAACTGGCGATTCGCACTGCGCTCGGCGCCAGCCGCTGGAGCATCGTGCGGCAACTCCTCGTCGAGAGCCTGGTGTTGTTCCTGATCGGCGGCGGACTCGGCCTGCTGGTCGCGATGTGGTCGCTCACCGGCATGACCGCGCTCGGCGTCGGTGACCTGCCGCGCGGCGAAAGCGTGCGCCTCGATTTCACGGTGTTTCTCTTCACCTTCGGCTGCGCCATCGCCACCGGCATCGCGTTTGGGCTCGCTCCGGCTTTGCAGGCGGCGCGCGCGGATGCCGCCGAGGCGCTCAAGGCCGCCGGCACCCGCGTCACCGCCGGTCGTCGCCAGCGTGTGGTGCGCAATACGCTGGTCGTCACCGAGGTCGCGCTTTCGCTCATGTTGCTCGCGACCACCGCGCTGCTCATGCGCAGCTTTCACCGGCTGCAATCACAGTCGGCCGGCTTCGACGCGGAGTCGGTGCTGACGGCGCGTTTCACCTTGCCCGAACAGACGTATCCCGACGATCCGTCGCGCGCCGCTTTCGCCGAGCGCGTCGTCACCGAACTGCAAACGTTGCCCGGCGTGAAATCCGCCGCGCTCACCAGCAATCTGCCTTTCGGTTACGGCAACTCGCAGGGCACGTATGGCATCGACGGCCGTGACGTGCCGGAAGGCCAGGCCCCGCCGCACGGGCAGATGCGCACGATCACCGCGGGCTTTTTCTCCGCCATGGGGATTCCACTGCTGCAAGGACGCGAATTCACGCATCAGGACGGACCGGAATCCGAACAGGTGGTCATCGTCGATCGCGTCCTGGCCGAGCGTTACTGGCCCGGCGAAAGCCCGATCGGGAAGCGCATCTATCGCGGCCCCAACGCACCGGAAAACATGCGCACGATCGTCGGCGTGGTTGCCGCGGTGAAGCATCACGGCCTCGACGATACCTTGCGCAAGGAAACGCTCTACTTCCCCGTGACGCAGCGCGCCTTGACGGGATTGAGTGTGGTGGTGCGCACGGCGGTGCCGCCCGAAACGCTGACCGCGATATTCGTCACGGTATTGCCGGTGTTGTTGAC
>CBINJL010000348.1:0-4356 GCA_966250925.1 uncultured Opitutus sp.
CCGCGGACTGGCTCGCGGGTCGCGCACGACGCCCACAACCGTCATGCCGTCGGCGTCGGTGGGAAGACTTTGGTAGCGGGCCACGGGCCGCAGCAGTTGGCCGATCGGATCCTCATCCGGCCAAAGCCGGCGGGCGAGGGATTCGTTGATGAGCACCTCGTGGTGGCCTTGCACCGGGTCGATCGTCCGTCCGCGCAGAATTTGCAGACCGGCGACCGTCGGGTAGTCGGGACTCATCACCTGTATTGCCACCGGGAGGGGCTCGGCGTCAGTGCGTTCCAAGGCGGCGTTGGGCGCGACGAATCCAGGATTCACGATGTCGGATGCGTAGGCCGCGGCCTGCACCCCGGGCAACGCAAGGAGCCGGCGTTGGAT
Organism: uncultured Opitutus sp.; assembly: GCA_966250925.1. Lineage (GTDB taxonomy): Bacteria > Verrucomicrobiota > Verrucomicrobiia > Opitutales > Opitutaceae > Actomonas. The sequence goes on from CBINJL010000348.1 coordinate 376, forward strand.
TTCGTGCAACGATTCCAGATAGGCGGCGCTGTCGCGGGAACGTTCCGGCGGCAGACTCAGGTTGAGCTTCCAACGATCCTGCACCGCGAACCCGGGCTCGATGTGGTGCAGTGCCTGCAGACTGCGGATCATCAGGCCGGCGCCAGCCAGCAAGGGGAGCGCGGCGGCGATCTGGAGGACGACCAAGGCGTTGCGCCAGCGAGTCAGCGCGGGAAAATCGCTCAGGCCTCCGGGGCCATCCTTCAGTCCGTGGTGAGGCGGCGTGCGGAGAACGCGAATCATGGGACCGAGGCTGATCACCAGACTGCTCAGAAGCGTAAGTCCCAGCAGGGCGATCACGGCGATGCCCGTGAGTTCGGCGGTCTGCCGGGGTAGGCGAGCGAAGAGGTAGAGCGCGGGGAGCAGCAGTTTTGCCAGCAGCAGGGCGCCGCCGCCGCCGGCCAGACTGAGCAGAATGTTTTCCGTCAGGCACAGGCGCATGAGGCGACCATTGCCCGCGCCCAGGGCCAGACGGATGCTGAGTTCGCGGGCGCGACCGACATGGCGCACGAGGACAAGGTTGGAAGCATTGACGAGCGCAATGGTCAGGAGGAAACCGACGACGCCGAGCATCGTGCGGTAGTATTGCGGGTTCATCCAGGACGGGCCGCGGTCGACGGATTCCAACCGAATCCGGCCCTGGTTGAAAGTTGCCTGAAGCTGTCGTGGTGCGTCGGCCGGAGCGGCGGCGAGAGCGGCTTCGACGTTTTCAAGACTTTGACCGGTTTTCAGCACACCCCAAAACAGGTATGCCGGCATCCAGGGACGCTCGAGCGCGGCACTGGGCGTGTGAGGTTGCAGGATGCCCACGTGCAATTGCGGGGGCATATTCGCATGGGCGCCGAGCACGCCCACCACCTGGCAGACAGCCTCACCGATCACCAGTTGCCGGCTGAGAATCGCCGGGTCGCCGCCGAGTTGATCCTGCCAAAAACGATGGGTAAGGATGACAACGTTGTCCTGGCCGTCGGTATAGTCTTCGTCGATGAAACCGCGACCCAACACAGGGTGGAGGTTCATCAGTTCCAGCAGTCCGCGGGTGACGCCGATGCGCGTCGTGGCGATGGGCAAACCGTCAACCGCAACGTTACCGGTCAGCATGGCGGCACGGGCGGTTTGGGAAAAAAGATCCGAGCGTTCCGCGCAGTGGTTGGCGAGGAGGCGGGGGATGGTGGGAACGAAATCGAGTGTGCCGACCTGGCGTCCCAATTGCACGGTGCCGGGAGGGAAAGGACTGGTGCGGAACAGCACTGCTTCGACGAGATTAAACACGGCGATGGCGGACCCGAGACCGAGGGCGAGGGTGCAGACCACGACCGCGCAATAGCTGGGGGCGCGGAAGAGCTGGCGAATCGCGAAACGAAGGTCGTGATGCAGGTTGTCGAATCCGAGCCCACCCTGCGTCTCGCGGGTCTGTTCGCGATGGGCGTCGAGATTGCCAAATTCCCGCCGAGCCGCGGCGCGCGCCTCGCGAGGCGACAGCCCCTGGGCGAGGTAGGCGTCGGTGGCGAGGTCGAGATGGGCGCGCATCTCATCTCCCACGTCGCGGTCGAGCCGCCGACGAGTGCAGAGTGCGCGCAGGAAGTAGGCGGTGCGGGACAACCAGCGGGGCATGGGGAGGATGGGGTAAAGCGGGGGAAGCCGGCGCTGATCAAGTCGCGCGGAGCATCGCGTTGATGGTCGATGACAACAGCGTCCACTGCGCGCATTCGGCGTCGAACTGCCGTCGACCGGACGCGGTGAGCTGATAAAACCGGGCGCGGCGGTTGTTCTCGGTCACGCCCCAGGTGCCTTTGATCCAGCCATTCTTTTCGAGCCGCACGAGGGCCGGATAGAGGGAACCCATCTCGACCTGAAACACTTCCGCGGACATTTGTTTCAGGCGCTGCGCCAAGCCGAAGCCGTGCATCGGCTCAAGCTGCAGTGCCTTGAGGATAAGCATGTCGAGCGTGCCTTGAAGGAGCTCGGCTTTGTCTTTGGAAGTCGGAGGCATAACTCATTTAGATCTTCTGAATGAGTTGAATCGGGTGTTTCCTTTAGAACGTCAAAAGGAAAAGAACCACGAAAGGCACGAACTACACGAAAAGAGTATGCCGAAATGCCGGACAGCAGCAGGTGGACAAAAACAGGCGCCGGGCTTGGAGCCCGACGCCGGAAGACTGAAGTCAGAACGTATTCTGGTTAATACAGATCATCCCAGCCCAACCGGTTTCGATCGGACGGGCTATTGCCGCTGGTATCACTGGGGAAAAATGGAGTGGTGATGAACCAGTGGACTTGTGCAGGGGACTCGTCCCAAGTGTTGTTGGTGAAGTTCGTCGTGCTCCATGCCGCGCCCCACTCAAAATTTATGACTGCAGCGTCAAGGTCCGTAGGCTGATACGAGCTGTATTTTCGCGTCAGATTACTGAACTGATTTCCGTCGATGGTGAGGATGCCGTTAATGACGAACTGGCCTTCGAGGAAGTGGATCGACGGACCCGAGTTTCCGATAAAGTGGTTGTTGCTCACGGTGAAATCACCCTGGGCGTAACCGTTGAAGAGTAACAGACCCTCGTAGCCGCCTTCGAAGGTGTTGCCGCTGATGATGGAGCCGGTGGGCGCCTGAAATCGTATTACCGGGGTATCGTCTGCCGCGGTATACATGTAGTTGTTTGTCACCGTGAAATTTCCCCCCGGAGTCCCGCGCGCACCTCGGACGAATAACGCGAACTGCGTATGTGCGAGCAGGGTGTTTTCCGTGATCGTCACATCACGCGATGTGTCGTAGAAATCATAACCTCCGATGATCGCGATGGCCCAATCGGCAAAGATCCAATTGTGACTGATATTCACGAATTGAACTGAAGTGAGGTCGATTCCGACAGTTTCCAGTGCTTCAATCTGGTTGTGCACGATCGTTATCTCGTGACACGTATCCTGCAGCGCGGGATACGAAACGTCGGTCTGCACGGCGATGGCATCGCTGCCGGGATTGAGCACCCAATTGTCTGCCACCAGGATATTGTTGGCGCCGTCGGTGAGGATGATGCCGTTGGCGAGCGTGTTACCGATCCAATTGCCTGAGATCGTGCCGTGGGAAGCGGCGCCGGTATGGGAAATGATGCCGGCGCTGTTGGCGCCTTCGATGAAGACGTGGTGGATGAGGAAGTTGGTGGCTTCGACGAGGGAAATGCCGGCGGAGGCGGGACTGGTGCTGCGGCTAGTGGTGGCGGAGAGTAGACGAAGGTGACTGAGGCTGCCGCCATCGCCGGTGAACTTGATCGAGCGGCGGTCGGGATTGAGGGCGCGGAATGCGCTGAGATAGCCGTGGCCGAACATGTCGGCATTGCCGGCGAGAATGTAGTCGGAAATCGCATACACGCCGGGCGGCACATGGAGCGGCTCACCGGCGGCCTGAGCGGCGGCGAGGGCGGCAAGGATGCGGGCGCGGTCGTCGGTGATGCCGTCGCCCACGGCGCCGCCGTCGGTGACGAGATTGTAGGCGGCGGCGATGGCGGCGGCATCGGGCGGCGTTTCACTGAGAACGGAGATGTTGCTGAAAAACGACGTGGTATTGCCACGGACGTAGATGCGGCTGAACGACGTGAAACTGGTATCCATAATTTGGAGACGAGGAATGCCGTCTACGCGCACAAAGAGGGTGTTGGTCGGCTGATCCCAGCTCAATTCGATGCGCGCCGGCGTGAGACTGAGCGGATCGTGTCCGGTGGAGATGCGCGGGGTGATGGCGGTGCCGGCATCGCTCCACGTCGCTTCCGCGCCGAGATCGAATTTGCGGATGGTGACGTTGCCGGTGCCGCTCACGGCGGAGTCCCACAACACGGCGTAGCCCTGGGTGCCGGTATCGTTGAACAGGCCGGCCCAGAGCGCGCGCTGGCGGCTGCTGTGGCGGGCGTCGAAACGCAGCGTCCAGTTGTCGGTGACGGGACCATCCGCGGC
>CBINJL010000349.1:0-4354 GCA_966250925.1 uncultured Opitutus sp.
ATCGCCGTAGTCGTGGCCGTGGCGCGGATGATTGACCCACAGACCGACCAGCACGCAGAGCCCGAGGCGCGCGGCGCGGTCGAGCAACGGTTCGCCGGAATCGTCCGGACCAAGCTGCTCGACGCCCCACGTGCGCAGGGTGTTGCCGCCGGCCGCGCGCAATTGCTCCAGGCCGCGATAGCCGCCCGCGCCGCGGATGACATACGGCTCGCCGTTGCGTTGAAGTTGCCACGCGCCGTCGGTGTCCTGCTGCAGGGTAACGCGCGAAGGCTCGGCGTTGAGCGAGAGGGGCAGCGAAGCCAGACCGAGGGCGCAACCAAGTCCCAGACGTTGCATGACCTCATGTGATCGGGTCTTGAGAGGAGGAGCAAGCGCATTGATGCATAAAATTGCATAAAAGATTGCATTGAGGCGACCGCCGGAATCGGGTTGTAAACCGGCATGCGTGCCGTCCGGCGCGTCTCGTCCGCCTCGTTTTTCCGCATCCCCCATGGCCAAGATCAACCAGCAGCTCATCGCCAAGGAGCTCAATATCTCCCGCGCGACGGTTTCGCGTTGTTTCACCAATCATCCCGGCATCAATCCGAAGACGCGGGCCAAGGTTTTTGCGCTGGCGTCGCGCATGGGTTATTCGCACGCGGAGAAGCGGGAGCCGGCGGCGCACCAGCGGTCGCGGCGCGGGCTGGCTTTCGGGGTGTTGGTCTGCGTGGACCTGCCGAACTTCGATCGCACCGGCTACGGCAATCCGGGGCAGGAGTTGCTGAACGGGTTGTCCGAGGTTGCGCGGGCGCAGGATGTGCGGCTCGATCTGCACTTCGTGCGGCCGGAGGATCTGCACATCGACGGTCCGTCCTATGACCGCATCGTTTCCGAAGGGCGCAAACTTTGGGACGGCGTGGTGCTGATCTATCCGTTTCCGCAAAGCATCGTCGACGAATTGAAGGCCACGTTTCCGGTGGTGTCATTGGTCGAGCAATACGGCCGCACGCCGCTCGACTGCGTTGATGTCGATCATCATCGCGGCATCGAAAAACTGGTCGGGCACCTGCACGCCAACGGCCATGAACGCATCGGATTTTTCACCTGGCGTTATCCGGTCGAGGCGAGCTGGGCGCTGCGGCGCTACGGCGCCTTTGTGGAGATGATGACGGCGCGTGGCCTGGTCATCGATCCGCGTGACGTGATCAACGTGAGTCCGCGCGACACGCTTGATCTGGCGGCGGCGCACGGTCGGGTGCGCGAACGTATCCAGTCCGGCACGACAGCCTGGATCTGTGCGGCGGACCACCAGGCCTTCGATCTGATTCTGGATTTGAAGGCGGCCGGACTAGAAGTGCCGCGCGACGTCTCAGTGGCGGGCTTCGACGGCCTGGAACCGCCCAAGGGTAGCAAGCGGCTGACGACGGTGGAGATTCCGTTTCATCAGATCGGTGTGACCGGCGGCAAGCGTCTGCTCGATCTGATCAACAAGCGTTTTGATTCCGCCCAGCACATCCTGCTCAACTGCGACCTGCGCAAGGGCGAGACCGTGGCGAAAGCCAAAAAGCCGCGGGCCAAGCGCTGAAGCGGTTTTATTTTACAGAAGGGAACGAAGGAAAACGAAGCCGTCGGCCTGTGGGTTTTTTCACAGGAGGAGACGGAGAGAAACAGAGCCACGCCGCTGTATCCATTTGTTATCTACCTTCGTTCTCTTCGTTTCCTTCTGTAAAACCCTGCAGGCTGACGGCTCTGTTTTCCTCCGTTTCCTCCTATAAAAGGAGATCTGCAGCGGGCAACGAAGCGGCACTCCGACGGATTTTTTCACAGGAGGAAACGGAGGGCAACAGAGCCACTCCGCTGTATCCAAATTATGCCTACCTTCGTTCTCTTCGTTTCCTTCTGTAAAACACCAGCAGGCTGACCGCTCTGTTTTCCTCTGTTTCCTCCTGTAAAATAAAAAACAAAACTTACCTCGCGTCCGTTGCGGCCTGGGCGGCGAGGTCGCGCTCCATTTGTTGGACGTCGGATTCACGCAGCGGGTAGAACCAGATCACCGCGATGCTGGCGGCGGCGAAGGCGGCGGGAATCACGGTGAACAGAAGGCGAATGCCAAACAGGCTGTCGGCGGTCTGTTCCGCATTGGCGACGAAACCGTAGGCGGTCAGCACGATGCCGGGCACGAAGGAGCCGAGGGCGAGGCCCATCTTTTGCGCGAACTGCACCGAGGAAAACGTGAGCGCGGTCATGCGCCGGCCGAGCTTCCACATGTTGTAGTCGGCGGCTTCGGCAAACATCGCCCAGACCAACGCAGGCGTCGGGCCGACGAGGAACGTGCCGACGACGTTGGTCGCGAGCAGCAGCCACGCCGCGCTGGTCGGAATAAAGAATATCGCCGCCATGCAGAGCGCGTTGCCCAGCGAGAGCCAGATCATCAGTTCGCGTTTGCCGGCGAGTTTGGTGAAGAGCGGCGTGCAGGCCACGCCTGCGATCATGGCGAGCGTGCCGCTGGTCATGAAGACGGTGGTGAGGTCGGCGCCGAAGAGAAACGGCGTGCCGGTGTCCCCCACCACGTATTTGAAAAACTGCACGGTCACGGCGCCGCGCACGGCGACGTTGGCGAGGATGAGGATGCCGGAGAGCGACATCACTTTCCACGGCGCGTTGCGCAGGAGCAGTTTCAACTCGGCGCGGAGATCCGACTGTTGGTGCGCGGGCGGGGCCACGCGCTCGCGGGTGAAGGCAAAGGTCACCAAAAACAGCAGCACGGCGACGACGGCAAAGATCGCCATGGTCATCTGGAAACCGGCGGCTTCGTTGCCCTCGCCGAACTTGGCGATGAGTGGGCGGGCGAGGGCGACGATGAGCAGTTGTCCGCCGAACGCGCAGACGAAGCGGTAGGTGGAAAGGGAAGTGCGCTGGACTGACGAGGGCGAGATCACGCCGAGCAGCGCGGAGTAGGGGATGTTGATCGCGGTGTAGATCAGCATCATCGCGATATAGGTCGCGTAGGCGTAAGTGAGTTTGCCGGATTCGCTCAGGTCGGGACCGGCAAACAGCAGGTAGCCGCAGATCCCGAACGGGATCGCCATCCACAGCAGGTAGGGCCGGTATTTGCCCCACCGCGTCCGGGTGCGATCGGCCAGCGCGCCCATCATCGGATCACTCACGGCATCGAACGTGCGCGCTACCAGCGAGAGCGTGCCGACGGCGGCGGCGGAGAGCCCGAAGACGTCGGTGTAGTAATAAAACAGGAAGACGTTGACGGTATGGAAAACGAAGTTCGACGCGGTGTCGCCGAGGCCGTAACCGAATTTTTCGCGAAACGTCAGCGTCGCGGCGGGAGCAGGGGTAGGAGAGGAAGCCATGGGGCCGGCAGAAAGGGAGACTGGGGGTTTGGGGCGCGCCGAACGTGGGCGGCGGCAGCGGGTGGAGCAATGTTAATTGCATAAAATTACATCACGTTCGCTGGCGTCGGAGCGAAGGCGAAAAACTCCCCTGGGTTGGCGCTGGGGGCGGAATTGGCGGGAAGACTATCGACCGGCGGTCGTGGCCGCGCTAACAGAGCGGACGATGAAATCCCCTTCCCCTGTTCTTTGGCTCCTCATTGCTATTTTCGGCTTCGGCAACGTGTCCGCCGTCGTCGCGGCGTCGCCTGCGGAAGGCGCGCCCAAGCGCGGCAGTGCCGCCTTCTTCGAGCGGCATGCCAAGTTCCTCCGCCGCGCGGCCGAGGGCCCGGTCGGCGTGTTGTTTCTGGGCGATTCGATCACCCAGAGCTGGGAAAATGTGCCGGAACTGTGGAATGAAGCCTGGGGACGTTACGCGCCGGCCAACTTCGGTATCAGCGGCGATCGCACCCAGCACGTGATCTGGCGCATCGAGCAGGCTGAGTTGGAAAAGATTTCACCTAAGGTCGTCGTGCTTATGATCGGCACCAACAACACGGGCGACGACACGGCGGCGGACATCGCTGAAGCCAATCGCAAGATCGTGGATCAGATCCACGAAGCGTTGCCGCAGACCAAGGTGTTGTTGCTGGCGATCTTTCCCCGTGGTCCGCGGATGCAGCGCGACGGCACGCCTGAGCCGTGGGAAATGCGGATGGAAAAGATCCGTGCAATCAATGCCGAGATGGCCAAATGGGACAACGGCGACACTGTGCGTTTTCTCGATATCGGACCGAAGTTCATGGCGGCCGACGGCACGATTCCCAAGACGATCATGCCCGACCAGCTGCACCTGAGCCCGGCCGGTCACCGCAGGGTGGCCGCACAGGTCCTCACCGCCCTGGGGGCGGGCCCGGAACCCGTACCCGTGCGCGCCATGGCGGCCCGGCGCTCGCCCGCCGAGGACCTGCGGTGGGCCCGGTCCCATCTCG
>CBINJL010000350.1:0-4350 GCA_966250925.1 uncultured Opitutus sp.
CGGGCCGGGCGCGTTGGTTGCAACGCACCTGTGGGCGCGCGTTGCGATTGTTGCACGTCTCGGTGCAGGAAACAGGGTCGCGCCCCGCCGGCGCGATGCTCACGCCCAATCATATTGGCTATCTCGACATTCTGGTGCTGGCGGCGCAGGCCCCGACGGTGTTTGTGGCCAAGGCGGAAGTGCGGCGCTGGCCGATCTACGGCTGGTTTGCGCGGCGGGCGGGCACGTTGTTTTTGCGGCGCGAATCGCGGGGCGATCTGGTGCGGGTGGCGGCGGAGTTGGCGCCGGTGATGGCGGCCGGCGTGAACCTGGTGGTGTTTCTGGAAGGCACGAGCACGGACGGCCGTGACGTGCGGGCGTTTCGGCCATCGTTGCTGGCGCCGGCGGTGGCGCAGGGCTGGCCGGTGGCGCCGGTATCGATTCGCTACGCCACGCCGCCGCCGCACGATCCGACGGTGGCGGTGGCGTGGTGGGGCACGATGCCGCTGGCGCCGCACCTGGTCGGGTTGCTCGGTCTGCCGCGAATCGCCGCGCAGGTCTGGTGGGGCAAATCGCGCACGGCGACGGGCGATCGCAAGACCTTGGCGGCAGAATTGCAGACCGAAGTCGCGGCGCAGGTGCGGACCGGTTGAGTTCGGCGCATCTGCAGCGGTGGGGCTGCGGTTGGGAAACCACGAAGGGCGTGATGCGACCCGAAGCAGAGAGGGAATTGCGCCAGAGTGCAGCGGCGCGGTGCGAATTCCGCGCCACGCGGCGCTTGTGCTGGACCGGTGCATGCCCTTGAGTCGCCGGCTTCCGTTGCTTTCGAACCCCTGACCCCGCCATGTCGCAAACCTCCTCCGATCTCTCCGGTGCCGGCAATTGGGCCACCGTTGCGCGCAAACCGTTTGGCGAAACCGCCGATGGCCGTCCGGTCGAGCTCTTCGTTCTGACCAATGCGCACGGTCTGCGGGTCGATATCATCAATTACGGTGCGACCATCGTGCGGCTCTTTGCGCCGGATCGCGACGGCAAGAGCGAGGACGTGGTGCTGGGTTACGATGAGATGGCCGGTTATGAAGCCGGCACGAGTTACTACGGCGCGGTGGTGGGACGATTCGGCAACCGCATCGCCGACGGACGTTTCACGATCGACGACACGGTCCACGAGTTGCCGACCAACAACCAGCCGGGCGGAATCCCGTGTCATCTCCACGGCGGTCCGGAAGGATTTGACCGCCAGATCTGGACGGCCGAGGTCAAAGCCGAAGGGCCGTCCGCCCGGCTCACGCTCAAGCATTTCAGTCCGGCGGGCCACGCCGGTTATCCGGGCAATCTCTCCGCCAGTGTCACCTACATCCTCCATGCGGACAATCGTCTGGAGGTGATCTACACTGCGGAAACCGACGCCGCGACCCACGTCAACCTGACCCAGCACACCTACTTCAATCTGGCCGGGCAGGGCAACGGCGACATCGGTGGTCACATCCTGCAATTGCCGGCGTCGCACTACCTGCCGGTGACGGCGGGGCAGATTCCCACCGGCGAACGTGCTCCGGTCGCGGACACGGCGTTCGATTTCACTTCGCCGCGACCGATCGGCGCGCACATCGACGACGACGATCCGCAGATCGCCATCGCCGGCGGCTTCGATCATTGCTGGATTTACGACGAGGCCGACGGCACGCGCCATGCCGGTGGCACGGTGGTCGAGCCCAACTCCGGGCGCACCCTCGAAGTCGTTACCACCGAGCCGGGCGTGCAGTTCTACAGCGGGAAGTTCATCAAACCCGGAGATGTGGGCAAGGCGGGCAAACCCTATGGTCCGCGTTCCGGTTTCTGCCTGGAAACCCAGCACTTTCCGAACACGCCGAACCGCCCTGATTTTCCGTCGACGCTGCTGCGCCCCGGTGAGGTTTATCGCAGCGTGACGGTCTTTCGTTTCGGCACGACCTGACGTCCCGGCGTGCTGTGGCCGGCGTCCCCGGCCGGCGGCGCTGCGACGGGGCCGTGCGCCGTCCTGTTTACGCTACAATCACGACGATTTTCCCCCTTACCCCTCGTAAACCTACCCTGTTCCGCCCATGCAACTCCTCGAAGTCATTCTCTTCGTCTCCGCCGTCGTTGGTGTCATCTGGCTCGGCATCTGGAAAAGCAAGGACGCCGCGGCCGCTTCCGGCGCCAGCGGCTACTTCCTCGCCGGCCGCGGCCTCACCTGGTGGCTGGTCGGCTTCTCGCTCATCGCGGCCAACATCTCGACCGAACAGTTCGTCGGCATGTCGGGCTCTTCGGCCAACTGGCTCGGCATGGCCATCGCCTCTTATGAATGGATGGCGGCGATCACGCTGGTGGTGGTGGCGTTTTGGTTTTTGCCCAAGTTTCTCAAGGCCGGCCTCTACACCATCCCCGAGTTTTTGGAGTATCGTTTCGGCACCGTGTCGCGCATGGCGATGGCGATCCCGGCGATCGTGACGCTGGTCTTCGTGACGACGTCGTCGGTGATTTTTTCCGGTGCGAAGTTTGTGTCGTCCTACTACCACGACGTGCCGGTGCTCAACAGCCTCACCGCCTGCTGCTGGCTTATCGCCATCTTCGCCGCGGTTTACGTGTATGTGGGCGGTCTGCGCGCCTGCGCCTGGACCGATCTGGTGTGGGGCTCGGCGCTGATCGTGGGCGGTTTGGTCGTGGCGGTGCTGGCATTTTCAACCCTCGCGGAACGTCCCGCCGAAGAGTTGATTTTGACCAAGGTGCAAAACTCGAGCGCGACCGTCGCCGACCTCGAAGCGGCCGGTCCATGGGAGCGTTTCATGTTGCTCAACGACGGCAAGGACGGCGAAGCCGAGGTCCGCAACGGTCCCAATCTTTCCGGCGGCAAGGTCCACATGGTGCGTCCGGTCGAAGATACCGACATTCCGTGGACGGCGCTGCTGGTCGGCCTGTGGATTCCGAACTTCTTTTACTGGGGTCTCAACCAATACATCGTGCAACGCACCCTCGGGTCGAAGTCACTGGCCGAAGGTCAGAAGGGCATCGTGTTCGCGGCGTTTCTCAAGCTGCTGATCCCCTTCGTCGTGGTGATTCCCGGAATTCTCGCCTTCAACCTTTTCAGCAACCAGATGGCGCTGCCCGGTGGCGGCTACGACTACGACAGCGCGTTTCCCGTGCTGGTGCGCGAGTTGGTGAAACCGTTGCCGCTGCTCTCCTGGTTCGTGCTCGCGGCACTTGCCGGGGCAGTGATCAGCTCGCTCGCCTCGATGCTCAACTCGGCTTCGACCATCGCCACGATGGACCTCTACGCGCGTTTCACCGGCGAGCAGTCCGAGGAAAAACTGGTGCGCATGGGCAAGGTCTTCGTGAGCGTCTTCGTGGTGCTCGCCGCGATTCTTGCTCCGCAGCTCAACAAGCTCACCAGCATCTTCGCCTACATCCAGGAATTCCAGGGCTTCATCTCGCCCGGCATCCTCGCGGTGTTCATCTTCGGCTTCTTCTCGCCGCGCACGCCGCGCTACTTCGGCTGGCTCGGCATCGTGATCAACGCAGTTTCCTACGGCGCCTTCAAGTGGGTGCTCGGCCCGATGCTGGTGAACAACGGCTGGTGGTATTCCGGGGAGATGGCGTTTCTCGATCGCATGGCCGTCTGTTTCTTCCTCGTGCTCGCGACCGGCGCTTTCGTGACGAAACTTCATCCGCTGGCCAAACCGGTGGAAATGCCCGTCACCAACGCCATCGCGTTGGAAAGCTCCCGCGGTGCGAAACTGGTGGGCGTCGGCGTGGTCGTGCTGACGGTGATCTTCTACGTGATCTTCTGGTAAACCCTCCGCGCCTGCGAGCCGATCAATTCAGTTGTGAGGCAGAGTGATTTTGAACTCTGCCTCACACGACTTCCACGAGGCGTGCGCCCGTCTTTAGCTGCGAAAGTATATCCGGCCAGATTGGTTCGAGCATTTCCAGTAAGGCCGTGGTGCGGCAGTTCCCCATGCGCAACCAAAGCACAGGAACCGGTTCGGAACGCACAAGAGTGAGCTGCGCAAAGTCCTCATCTTTTGAGACGATTACCATGCCCGAATTGGCGGCGTGTTCCCAGATTGCAGTATCAGGAGCCTGCCCGAGATCGAGCTCCAGCACATGCATTGCGACATGACCCTTGTGTTGAATCCATCGCACCAATGCTGCGGGCAATTGGTTATCGACCAGAAATGGCGTCACGACGCTTTCAGCACGACGTGGTCATTTTGCGCTGCGGCAAATTCCAAGCACGCGCGGATGTCATCGGTTTCCAGGAATGGATAATCCGTCAACACTTCGTCCCAACTTGCTCCATGTGCGAGCAACTCCAATACGTCTTTGACGCGGAGGCGATACCCGCGGATG
>CBINJL010000351.1:0-4348 GCA_966250925.1 uncultured Opitutus sp.
AAACGCAGCCGACTGGAAATAAACGTAGTCGCGCTGCTGTTGCCCGCTGCCCATCACGGCCTCAATCTGCGGCACGATGCGGTCCTTGACGTCGACCGTGAACGGCACCGCAACCTGCATGTTTTCCCAGGCAAAATTGAGCGTCGCGCCCTCATCACGCAGATCGTCGAACCAGATGCGAAACGTTTCCACCGGCTGACCGAGAGCAATCGGCTTCACCGGCACGCGCACAACATCCGCCGTCGCATCGTAGTTGAACGCCCCCCACTGTTCGGCCTGCCGATTGAGAATCACGATCCATTCGCTTTCGCCCGGGATGCTGAACAGCGCGTAGGTTCCGGCTTCCACCAATTGTCCGCCAAACGTCACCGCAGTGCTGAAACTGATCTTCGTGGCGGCATTGGCGCCCGTGCGCCATACTTCGCCATACGGCTCCAGTTCGCCGAAAATGCGCCGGTCCTTCACGCTGGGCCGGGAATAAACCACTTCAAAATCCGTTAATCCGACCCGCTGGCGAACCTGCGCCGCCGGACTCGGTGCCGGGAAATCGATGCGACCGCTGGTCTGGGCCAGACCTGAAACACTGGCGAAACAAAGCGAAAAAAGAACGGTGATGCGAAGCAGGGAACGCGGGGATTTCATGAAGCGGAAGAGAGTCAAAAGGCGGCGCGGTCAAACAGAGCAACGAAGACGGATAACGCGAGAGTGTCCGGCACTTTGTTTTGTTCCATCAAATCCACCCAAGACCTTGCATCTGATACGTTAACTTTTCTTCGACGGCGCGGCGAACCGGTTGACGCCGGGAGGGTCGTGGCATCAAACACTATTCCGGCCGGCCGCTCCCATCAGCCGCGCTTCCGCCGCTCCGCCACGCTTCCCTCCGCCATGACCGACCCCATCTCCGAGGCCGTCACGACCAGCATCTGGTCGCATTTGCTTACGGTGGGCGGCTTTCTGCTGGCGGTCTTCGCCATCGCCCGCCTCATGAGCGACAAGCGGCAGCCGGGCAACACCATCGCGTGGCTGCTGTGCATCGTCCTCATCCCCTATGTGGGCGTGCCGCTCTATCTCCTGCTCGGCGGACGCAAAATCAAACAACTGGTCGCCCGCAAACGCCGTGTGCTCCCGCAGCCTTTCGGCGCGCCGCCCGCCTCCGACCACACGCGTCGACTGCCGGCCGTTCGCACCATCGTGGCCAACGGCGCGGTCGAACCGGTCGGCGGCAACGCCCTCGAGTTGCTGACCGACGGCGTGCAAACTTTCAACGTATTGATCGATTCAATACGCAGCGCCCGGCACACCATCAACGTCACCACCTTCATCCTCGGGCGCGAGGAAACCGGCAAGGCCATCATCGCCGCACTCGCCGAGCGCGCCCGCGCCGGCGTCAAGGTCCGCCTGCTGCTCGACGGCCTGGGCAGCTTCGTGGCCTCGCGGGGATTTTGCGATCCGCTGCGACGCGCCGGCGGTGAAGTCGCGGTCTTCATGCCGGTCGCTCCGCTCGCGACGCGGCACTCGGCCAACCTGCGCAATCATCGCAAGCTCGCCGTGTTTGACGACTGCGCCGCCTTCATCGGCGGACACAATCTGGCGCGCGACTACATGGGGCCGACGGCCTGGTCGAAACGGTTTGCCGATTTCGGCGGCATCCTCCGCGGTCCGGCAGTGGGCGTCGTCAACGAAGTATTTTACGCCGACTGGAGCCACGCCACCGGCCAGGCGATCGAGGACCTGCGCGTCAACGAGGTGCAGAGTTGTCCGGACTGCGCCGGCTCGACCGATCTGCAGGTCATTGCCAGCGGTCCCGACGTCCAGGGCGACCCGCTTTACGAAGGCATCGTTTCCCTCATTCAGGAAGCCGAGCACAGCGTGTGGATCATCACGCCCTACTTCATCCCCGACGAAGTATTGCAACGCTCCCTGCTGGTGAAGGCGCGCGCAGGCAAGGACGTCACGCTGATCGTTCCAGCTCGCTCGAATCACAAGATCACCGACTACGCCCGCCGCCAGTATCTGCGCGAACTGCATCAGGCCGGTGCCCGCGTGCTGTTCTACAAACCCGGCATGCTGCACGCCAAAGCGCTGATCGTGGATGACCAGGTGGCGGTGTTTGGCTCAGCCAATTTCGACCTGCGCAGTCTGTTCGTGAATTTCGAAATCGGTGTCGCGGTTTACACCGAAAATGACGTTTCCAACCTGCGTCACTGGGCGGGAGAACTGGTGCGTGACTGCGTGACCTACACGCCGCGAAAGCCGCGCCTGCACAAAATCTTCAGCAACATCGCCGAAGATCTCAGCCGGCTGCTCGCCCCGTTGCTGTAGCCGGGGCCGGCGACAAATCATCCTAAATACTGCAGGTTAACCATCGATTTCACAGAGATCACAGCGGTGAGATGCGACCAAACCCACCTTGCCTCGCTTTCACCTGCGGGGTGAGTGCCTGCGACGTTGTTGCCGTGTCCTTGCCGCCTTTCTTTGCGTGCTTTGCGGCCTCCGCGATCTTTGCGTTAAGCATCAACTGCGGAATAGAGGATCAGGCGCCGCACGCAGGTCGCGACGCGTCGCCGATCAATTCGACTGCAGCAGTTTGTAGTTCACCGCGTCACACAACGCTTCCCAGGAGGCGTCGATGATGTTGTCGCTCACGCCGACCGTGCCCCAGATGTGTTCGCCATCACCGGACTCGATCAGCACGCGGGTGCGGCTGTTGGCGCCGAGACCGCTTTCGAGAATGCGCACCTTGTAGTCGCGCAATTCCATTTCGCGCAATTGCGGATATGCCGCGTCGAGCGCGAGCCGCAGCGCCTTGTCGAGGGCGCCGACCGGACCACTGCACTCAGCCACGGTGTGCACGACCTCACCGTTGACGCGCACCTTCACCGTCGCCTCGGCGTAGAGTTCGCCGTCGTGGTGCTCGATCATGACGCGGTAGTTGATCAGATCAAAATGCGAGGACGACTGCCCGAGCGTGCGGGCGATGAGCAGCTTCAGCGAAGCGTCGGCCGCCTCGAACTCATAGCCCTTGAATTCGAGTTCCTTGAGCCGGTCGATAAGCGTCTTGATGCCCTCGCCCTTTTCGTCGATCTCGATGCCGAGTTCGCGGGCCTTCATCGCCACGGAGGAACGCCCCGCCATATCGGAGACCAACACGCGGGTGCGATTGCCCACCAGCGAGGGGTCAATGTGTTCGTAGGACGACTTCACCTTCTGCGCCGCGTTGGCGTGCAGACCGCCCTTGTGCGCAAACGCCGACGCGCCGACATAAGGCGCCTTGGTGTTGGGCCGCAGATTGGCCAGCTCGTCGAAATACAATGACAGGTCGCGCAACTCACCGAGATTTTGCGCGCAACGCGCCGTGCGTCCCATCTTGAGAAACAGACTCGGCATGATCGTCATCAGATCGGCGTTGCCGGTTCGCTCGCCGTAGCCGTTGGCGGTGCCCTGCACGAGCGTGGCGCCGGCATTGACCCCGGCGAGCGACAGGGCGACGGCGAGACCGCTGTCGTTGTGCGTGTGCACGCCGATCTTGTCGCCGCCAAACTCAGCCACCGCTTTGCTCACGATGGTTTCGAAGTCGTTGACCAAGGAGCCGCCGTTGGTGTCGCACAACGTCAGGTTGCTCGCCCCGCCGCGCAGTGCCGCCGCCAACGTGCGGAAGGCATATTCCGGATCAGCGCGGTAGCCGTCGAAAAAGTGTTCGGCATCGTAAACCACCTCCCGCCCCTGCGCCACGAGGTAACGGATCGAGTCTTCGATCATGGCGAGGTTTTCCTCCAGCGTGGTGCGCAGGATTTCGGTGACGTGCAGCGTCCAGGTTTTGCCCACAAGGGTCATGACCGGCATGCCGCTGTCGAGCAGCGTGCGCAGTTGCGCGTCTTCCTCAGCTTTCGCCCCGGCGCGTCGGGTGGAACCGAAGGCGGCGAGCTTGGCGTGCTTGAGCTTCAGCTTCTGGGCTTCGGCAAAAAAGGTGATGTCGCGCGGATTCGAGCCCGGGAACCCGCCCTCGATGTAGTCGACCCCGAAGGCATCGAGCTTTTCCGCAATGAGCAGTTTGTCGGCGACGGAGAAACTGATGCCCTCCCCCTGCGTGCCGTCGCGGAGAGTGGTGTCGTAGATTTTGACTGCGTGGGTATTCATGGGCGGAAGGGATGACGTTGAAGGAGTTGCGAGCCGCGCCAAAACAAAAAACCCGGGCTGGCGGGCCCGGGTGTCAGGAGGATTGGCGTGTTATCGTGAAACTACGCCGCATCATCCTGCCCGGGTCTGCGGGCAATGGTAATAATGATCGCGGCAATAATCGAAAAAGACGGCACGAATCGTGGAGATGCGCCAGCCTCCTCGGTTTGTC
>CBINJL010000352.1:0-4336 GCA_966250925.1 uncultured Opitutus sp.
CGCCCGCGACCGCCACCACGCCGAAACCGCCCGCGAAGATCAGGCGTTGCTCGATGAACGCGCTTCAGCGCTCCACGCCCGCAACGGCGGATTCTTTTCCTGACCGCCCCGTCGTCATTGCCCATGAAAAAACTGCTGCCCATCGTCACGATCCTCTCCGGAGCGGTGCTCGCGCCGTTGGTCGGCCTCTATGTCTTCATGCAGGCCGCCCTGCCGCTGGTGCGGGCCAAGGCCGCGGAAGCGGCGAAACAGACCACCGTCGAAGCGCCCAAGAAACCGTGGGATTTCTGGACCGTCGAAATGGACAAGCTCTCCGACGAGCTCGAAACCAAACTGGCTGACGTCGAGAAGCGTGAGGTCGAGTTGGTGGCGCGCGAATCACGGGTCGACGCCGCCATGAAGGAACTCGTGCAGGCGCGGGCCGAAATCGACACCCTGCGTGACGAGCTCGGCAAACAGATCGGCCAGCTCAAGGAATCGGAGATGAAGAACCTGCGCACGCTCGCCGCGACCTACGGCGACATGCGCCCGAAGGCGCTCATTCCGATCATGCGCGAGTTGTCCGACGACACCATCATCAAGATTCTCGCCATCTGGAAACCGGACAACGTGCGGCCGCTGCTGGACGAAATTTCCAAGAACGCCGCCGCCGATCCCGACATGGTGCGCCGCGCCGGAATCTGGTCCGAACGCCTGCGCCTCCTCCCGCGCGAGCCGATCGAAGGCTGAAGGCGGAAAGCCGGAGGACGGAAGGCAGAGACCTGAAAGCTGAGACCTGAAAATCTGAAATCTGAGATCCGAGATCTGACATCTGAAATCCGCGCGCTTCTTCCCTCTCACTTTCACTCCCTCCCTTTCCTTTTCACTCATCATTTCCCACGGGGGCCACGGACGGCGCCCGCTTTGCCCAGGATGGGCTTTCTGATGCATGCAATCGTCGTCCACGCCCACTTTTCTGCCGTTTTCCGCTTCGTCCCTTTCGACCGCGCCTCGTGACGGTGCGAGCGGGAGCGATGCCTACATTTTCACCAGCGGTCTGCCGCTGACCCCGACCGGCGCGGCCTTTGATGGGCTGTTGCCGCTGGCGTGCGGCGCCATGGCGCGTCCGCTGCCGACCACGCCTGAACTCGGGATGGAGGCGTTGGCATTTCCGGCCAACTTCACCGATGCCGTGTTCGCGGCACCCCGCGCCGAAATCGCACCGCTGCTGGTGACGAATGCCGGGATCGAAACCGCCCCCGAAGTGATCGCGCTGCCGGTGGGCGACATCGCGAGCGAAACCGAATCAGGCGAGATGCTGTTGCGTAACGCAGCGCCGTTGCCGACGCCGAAACCCGTTCACGTCAACCGCGGCGCGCAGTCCACACCGGCGCTACCGGTTACGCTTGAAACCGAAACGGATGCGCCGGCCGTCGCGCCGTCTCCGTTGCCGCTGGCGCAACCGCAACCGCAATCGGCGGCACGGTCGACACGGCCGGACAGGGAAGTCGAAACGAGCCCCGTCGTGGTCACCCGCGAATCCGTGATCGCACCGGCGACTCCCGCCCCCGCGACAGCCCTGCCGGAAGGCGAGGCGGTTGAGCAGCCGATCAAGAATCACGAAGGCGACACTGCCGAAAGCGACACCACTTCCGCTCCGCGAATGGCGGCTCCCGCGCCGCAGGCCGATTCCGTCCCGGCGATCGTTCCAGCGCCGATTGTGAACGTTGTCGCCTCGGCGACGCCCGCGGCTTTGCCGGCTGAACCGGTTGAGGCCGAACCTCAAACTGTTGCCGGCAATGTTGCTCCGGCGCCGCGTCGCCCGCTGTCGCGCCCGACTGAGTCGTCCGTCGCCGCGCCGGCAGGCGAGGGCGCCGCGGGTGCGCAAACGAACTCCCGGGTGCCTGCGACTTCGGCGGCGATTTCCGCGCCTGTATCCGAAAACCCACGACAGGCAGTGACGGCGCGGCAATCGGTGCCGCATTACCCGGCTGGGCGCGCCCCCGTGCAGGCGGACGCAGTTCCGGTGGCAAACACCGCGCCTGGCATGTTGACGCCGGTGGCCGCTCCGACGGAGGCGCCGCGTGCGGGGGTCGCTCCGACGGAGGTCGCCACGATCAAACCTGCCGTTGCCCGGATCGAATCTCCGGCAATTTCTCCGACCGCACCTGAGTCGACCGGTGTCGAATCGCAGGAAGCGGAACCCGTGGCGCCGACTCCGGATACCAAAGTAAATCCTGCTGAAACGCCCGCCGCCTTTGTGCGTGATGTTCGCCAGGTTTCACGGCCGATTTCGCTGACTGTCGACGCTGCGCCGGCCAAGTCGGAAACCTTACCACCTCCGTTGCCGGCGAAGGAATCGCCGCCGATGGTGGAGGTCTCCGCGTCGGTTGCACGCCCGACGACGAGCGAGAATCCGGCGTCGATCCCTGCCACGACGATGCCCGCCAAAGCGACGGTGGAAAACGCCTCGGTGCAGGCGGCGAGTGTGGCGTCGTCGGCGTCGCGCGTTTCCCGTCCGATCGAAACGGAGCGCGGCCCGGTGACGGCGAAAACCACTGCGGCGCTGCAGCGGGCTGTTTCGACCGATCGCCCGGCGGTGGCGCCGGAGCAGGCGGCAGAGTTTGCCGAGGCGGTGCAGCGCGAGCCGGCGGTGGCGTTGCCGCAATCGGTTGATGGATGGAAAAAAATTTTATTAAACACGTATAAAGAGAAACTTACGGAATCAACAAAAGCTGTTGGCATCAAAGATGCAGAAGCAGATGCCACCATGTCCGCCCTTCTTGCCGCCCCGACTCCCGTCGCCTCCGCCGCTCCTGCGGTGCAGAGCGGCAGCGGCGCATACTCCAGCCTGCCGGCGGAGTGGGCGGAGAAGCTGGTGCAGATGACGGCGCGGGCCGAACGGCTGGCGCCGGCGCGGCTCGAAGTGCGCCTGCCGGTGGCGGGCGGCGACGATCTGCGGGTGCAAATTTCGTGTCAGCGCGGCCAAATTCGTTGCGAGTTCCAGAACGCCAGCAACGAGCTTCAGACCCTGTTCCTGCGCGAGTGGCCGGGCCTCTCGCAGATGTTTGCCAAAGACAGCCAGGTGCGCGTTGAGCAGCCCACCTTCACCGCTTTCGCCGACCGTCGCCCGGGCGCGGAAGATTCCGCCAACGGTCAGCAACACCAGCAGCGTCGCGAGTCGTCGACCCAGCGTGACGAGGACGCCGACCTGACGCGTTTCCTGAACGCCAACCGCCGCGCGCTCCGTCGCGTTTCCTGACGCCGCAACTCTTCCCATTTTTCCTCATGCCCAGCAGTGTCACTTCCACCACCTACATGCCGACGGACGGCATGAATGCCGCCGATTCCGGCGTGAAGCGCATCCCGAAGCAGCAGCTTGGCCAGGCCGATTTTCTGCAGTTGCTCACCGTGCAGCTGACGCATCAGGACCCGATGAAGCCGATGGAGGATCAGGCCTTCATCGCGCAGATGGCGCAGTTCAGTTCGCTCGAGCAGATGAATGCGCTGACGCAGGAATTCGCCGTCATGCGCGCCGACCAGCAATTGACCACCGCGGGCTCGCTTATCGGCCGTGAAGTGACGGTCGACGACGGCATCGAGCTGATCACCGGTGTGGTCGAGGCGGTCGATGCCTCCGTCACCCCGGCCACCGTGGTCGTCGGCGGCAACACCTACGATCTCTCTTCGGTGCGTCGTATCGCACCGGCTGGCACGACTTCCAACGAATCCACGAACGACAACGTTTAAACCAACACCGCAACTCAACCACCACATCCACCGACCATGTCCCTCATCGGCACTCTTACTTCCGGCGTTTCCGCCATGCGCACGTTCACCAAGGGCCTCGAAGTCATTGGCAACAACATCGCCAACGTGAACACCACGGGCTTCAAGTCCTCGCAGGCGAACTTCTCCGACAGCTTTTCCAACACCCTGAAGAATTCGGCGCCGTCGTCTGGCGGTGCTTCCAATTCCGGCGCGGTTCAGGTCGGCACCGGTGTGCGTCTTGCGAGTGTGTCCTAGAAGTTCACCCAGGGCGCGCTCACCACCACCGACAACGGCACCGATCTCGGCATTTCCGGTTCGGGATTCTTCATCGTGCGTGATCCGGTTTCCAACGTCGAATACGCCACTCGCGCGGGCAACTTCCGCATTGATGACCAAGGCTTCCTCGTCACCACCCAGGGCCATCGCGTGCAGGGATTCGAGGACGGAACCGGTGCGCAGACCGACATTCAGTTGGATCCGGCTCCGGCCGAGGCGTTGAAGTCATTTTCCTTCAACAAAAAGGGTGAACTGGTCGAGTTCTACGCCGACGGCCCTCCCGAGCACCTCATCGAGCCGTACGCGGCCG
>CBINJL010000353.1:0-4333 GCA_966250925.1 uncultured Opitutus sp.
GAGCAGATCAATCAGCTCGGTCGCGACGGTGGCGTTGCCGAGCTTGCCCAACGATTGGGCGGCGAAGAACTGCACGCGCGGAGAGGTGTCGCGCAAGAGGGCGACGAGCGCGCGGCCCAATTCGGTTTGGTGGCGGTCGCCGGCAACCTTGGCGGCCTGGGCGCGCACTTCCGCATCGTCGTCGCGCAGCAGGGCACCGAGCGGCGCGAGGGCGGCACGGTGTTTGTTGCGTTCGAGCTGGCCGAGGGCCCAGATGGCATGCAGGCGGGCGAGTTGGGCGGCGTCGCGCTTGGTGGCGAGGCCCTGCAGGGCGGAAACGTTGTCGGCGCCGCGGGCAACGAGTTCGAACTGCGCGTCGGTGCGGACGCGCTGGTTGCGGTGGCCGAGCAGGGCGAGGAGTTCGTCATTGCTCGCGGCGACGATGCCGCCGGCGATGAGGCGTTGGACTTCGGCGTTGGTTTCGCGTTGGGCGGCGGTCGGATTTTTGGGGGCGAGCGAATAGACGCGGCCCATGTTGGACTTGGGCCAGCCCTCGACCCAATCGACGAAATAGAACTTGCCGTCAGGGGCGAAGGTGACGTCGGTCGGCAGCATGCCCCAGACGAAGGGTTTGCTTTCGGCGACGCGGTAGGAGGCGCCGGCTGGTTCGAGCTTGTAGGACTGCACGCCGGAGCGGGCGATGCTGCCCTTGAAGTGGGTGATGAACAGCGTCTGGTCGTAGGCGTCGCTCAGGCCGGTGCCGGGATAATACACGATGCCGGAAGGGCCGTCCTCGATGTTGGAAATCGCGGGCAGCAGGTAGGCCGGGCGACCGGGGAAATCGGGTTTCCACAGATCGTCGCTCATCCAGGGGCCGGCGCGGCCGAGCGGGGCGAATTGATAACCGATGCGCCAGCCGGAATCGCCGCCTTCGACGACATGCACGAGGCGTTCGAGATCGCCGTTGTCGCAGTCGTTGTCGCCGGTGAGCAGGTCGCCGTATTCGTTGAAGGCGAGTTCCTGCGGATTGCGCAGACCGTGGGCGACGAGTTCGAATTCGGTGCCGTCGGGATTGCTGCGGAAGACCGCGCCTTCGTTGAGCAGTTCGACGTGGGAGCCGTCGGGACCCTTGGCATTGGTGGCGCGGTCGCCGATAGAGAAATACAGTTTGCCGTCGGGGCCGAAGATGAGGCCGTGCAGGTCGTGGCCCGTATAACCAAAACGGATACCGAAGCCGCGGATCAGTTCGTGGCGGGCGGTGGCGACCGTGCCGTCGTTGGTGGTGTCGAACTGCCAGAGGCTGGGGATGTTGGTGAACCAGACCTTGCCCTGACGCGCGAGCACGCCGGAGGCGATGCCGTCGAGCTTGGTGTTAAAACCGTCGGCAAACACGCTGCTGGTGTCGGCCACGCCGTCGCCGTCGGTGTCCTGCACGAGACGCACGACTTCGGTTTCGATGGCGAGTTCGCCGGCCTTGTCGCCGAAGACCTCGTCGATCAGTTTTTCGCGGTCTTCGATCGAACGGCTGGCCAGTTCATGTTCGAGGATCGGCATGTAGCCGCGGATATCGAGCACGCTGCTGCGGTAGCGATGGGTTTCGGAAACGAAGAGCCGGCCCTTTTCATCGAAGTCGAACGCGACCGGATTGGAGAGCAACGGCTCGGCCGCCCAGAGTTTGATCTCAAAATCGTCCGCGGTGCGAAACGATGCGATGGCGCGCTCGGCGGCCGGCGAGGCCGGCGTCAGCACGGGCTCAGGCAGGCGCTCTTCCTTGGGATCGGGTTCGAGCGAGGGATAAGGGGGCAGGGAGGCCGTCAGCAGTAAGCCGCTGGCCAAGAGTGCGGCGGTCGAGATAAGGAACTTCACGGGAAAGCGTTCAAAAAGGGACGGAATTGGGCGCAGAGACAAGGCGCGGGACGCGGAATGTTCCCATCCTGATGAATGGACAGGTTGAACGATAACCGCGGTTCATGGCGGAAATAGCTGGCCCGCCGTCGGTCGGCTGGAGACCGGCGCACCGACAAACAGAGAGACGCGAATGAGTTACGCTCGCTACTCAGGGGAAATCGCGGCGGCGGTTCTGCTCCGCCGCGTCCCGAAGCTCAGACGGTGCAGAGCTGGATGGCGCGGCGCAGGGCGGCGAGAGGATCGGCTTCGGTGGGCACGAATTCCTGGCCGACAAAGCCAGTGTAGCCGGTTTCGGCGATGGCGCGCATCACGGCCTTGTAGTCGATCTCCTGGAATTGTCCGTCGAGCTCATTGCGGCCGGGATTGCCGCCGGTGTGGTAGTGGCCGATCCACTTCTGATGATCGCGGATGGTGCGGATGATGTCCCCTTCCATGATCTGCATGTGGTAGATGTCGTAGAGCAGTTTGAAATGCTCCGAACCGACCTTTTCGCACAACTGCACGCCCCACGGGGTGCGGTCGCATTGGTAGTCGCGATGGTTCACCTTGGAGTTGAGCAACTCCATGCAAAGCGTGACGCCGTGCTTTTCCGCGATGGGCACGATCAGGTCGAGGCCCTCGGCGCAGATTTCCAAACCGTCTGCGTCGCTGAGACCGCGGCGATTGCCGGAAAACACGATCATGTTTTTCTGTCCGGCGGCGGCCATGGGTGGAATTTTTTCCTCCATGAAAGCCTTGATCTTAGCGTGATTGGCGCGGTCGTTGAGGCCGTCGACGATGCCGCCGGGCACGCCCCAAACCATGGCGCAGTCGAGACCGTGTTTGGCGAGAATGGGCAGTTCATCGACATTGACCAACTCGATGGAATCGAGACCGAGGTCCTTGCCGCGGGCGGCGAAATCTTCCAGCGAGATGTCGCGGTAGCACCACTTGCAGGCGGAGTGTTTGTATTTGCCAATGAGGGGAGTGGCTTCGGAGCGTTTGCCCTCGTCGGCGCGCACGGGCGACAAGGCGGCGCTGGCGGCGGCCAGCGCGGTGCCGGCGGCGAGATTCTTCAATGCGGAACGACGGGAAATCGGGGAAGGGGTTTGCACGCGCGCATCCTTGGCGGCGGATCGCGACCGGAGCCAGTCCGGAGTTTTCGGACGGTTACAAATCGGGCGTATCAGCGCAGCACGCGCAACTGGCTCAGGAGCGGCCAGTCCCAATTGTTCATCCCGCTCGGACCAGGACCGAATTCAAACACCAGCGTGCGCTGCGGCGCGAGCGGCAGGTCGCGCAATTCGCGCGGGAGGAATCCGCGATGTTCGGGGCGGTCGCGCGGATTAAGAAGTTCCCGTCCTTCGGCCAACAGCGCGTCGTCGGCGTCGAGCACGCGCCAGGCGAGCGAATAGCCGTCCGAATCGCCGCCATTGTGGTAGGAACCGGGCCGCAGACCAGTGACGAACTGCAACCCCGTCACGCCATCGGGCAGACGAAAGCGGACCGATGCGGTGGGCGTGAATTGGTAATAAGCCTGATCGTCGTAGACGTAGCGCTCCAGCGGCGAAAACAGCTCCCACGCAAACGGCTGCAGTTCGAAGCCGTCCAAGTGCTGGAGGCTGCGTTGCGGGAAAAACTCGTAGCCGAGCTGCGCGGCGGTGGCGGCAGGCAAGGCGGTGACGAGTGAATAACGCTCGGGCGGGATCTTAAAATAATACAGCAAGCCGCGCGCGTTGGCTTCGGTCGGACTCCACAGGAACGGCAGATGGGTGGCCGGTGCGCCGCCGGTGAAGCCGTTGAGCGTCACGCGACGTTTGGCCAAGGCGGCGGCCCAAGCGTCGAGATTGAGTTCGGGCTGATGCTGATTGGTGAAGCCGGGGGCCCAGACCAGAATCTCGTGGTCGCCGGCGGCCTCCCATGCCCCGATCAGCGCCTCGCGCCGCGCCTGCGCTGAGGCGATGCTGTAACCGGGCTGGCCAAAGGAGAAACTCTCCAGCACCAGCACGCCGACGAGCCCGAGTGCTCCGCCGCGGCGACCGCGTTGCCAGAGTCCGAACAACCACAGCCCGGCCGCGATCACGAACAATGCATGCACCAAAATGGCAATGCGACCGGCGGAGCGAAACGCGCGCAGCGGTTCGATCGCTTTGGCGATCCAGAGCCACAGGGAAACGTTGCCCGGCCACAACGTGAAGAAGAGCACGCAGGCCAAACCGGCGGCAGCAAACGCAGCGGCAAAACGGGCGCGTCGATCAGCGCCGGCGCGAAAACCCGTGACCAGCGCGATCAGTGCGAGCAACCACGGCAGAAAACCGCCGAAGATGACGTGTTCGCTGTGTTCCGGGGAACCGCCCGGCCAGGCGAGCGGATAGAGCGCATGAACCGGTGGGGCCGAAAACCACGAATACCAACGCGGCGCGAGTTCGGTGAGTTCCTGCATCGGCCGACCCAAGCCGCTGCGCAC
>CBINJL010000354.1:0-4302 GCA_966250925.1 uncultured Opitutus sp.
CGCAAGTGGCTCGTCATCCCGACCACGCTGCGCGAATACCAACTCTACGTGAATGACCAGCCGGTGACCGTGACGGTGCCGGGCGACTTCGATTTGGAAAAGGTGCTGCTCGATGCCTATTTCGACGGCGCGGAAACGTTTCCCGTGCCGGCCAACGTGCCGATCGGTCGTGGCGTTTATCTCGGCACCGGCAAACACGTGCAGGCGGGCGAGCGCGTGCTGGCGTTTGACGTGCTGACGGGCGATCAGCTCTTCGTCGACCGCATCAGTTATCACTTTGTGAAACCCAGCGTCGGCGACGGTTTTGTGTTCCGCACCAAGAATCTCACCGAGCTGCATCCGCTGATGCGTGGCCCGGAGGACCAGTATTACATCAAGCGCCTGGTCGGCACGCCGGGCGATGTGCTCCAGATTCAGGAACCGGTGCTGTATCGCAATGGCCAGCCGATCGAGGGCTCGCCGGCGTTTGCGCGCAACGCCAATCGCGAGGATCGTTATCCAGGCTATCGCAATATCGCCAACATGGATGTCGGTGACACCATCACTGTGCCGGAACATCATTATCTCGCGCTGGGTGACAACTCGGCGAGCAGCCTCGACGGTCGCTATTGGGGCACGATTCCGGACAAGGATGTCATCGGGCGTCCGCTGTTTATCTATTATCCGTTCACGAAGCACTGGGGCCGCGCGCCCTGACTGATGCCGGACGGTGCGGTGCGGCGCGCCAAATTGACGTGCAGCTACGGGAAACGCCCCGATGGCCATGAGTGCGTCCGGCTGCTAGCGTGGGTGCGGCGTGATGCGTTGGTCGCAAATGAAACTATTCCTGCTGGGATTGCTGTGCGGAGGCCACATCGCACAGGCGGTGAATCTCAGCCCTGGCGACCACGGCACGGTGGCGATCGATCGCGGCGATGTTACGCTGACAACGCCCGGAACCTATACGGGGGGATTTCTTTTTATCGGCGAAGGCAATTTGGTGCTGCGAGATCCGGGGGAATATCGACTCGACTTTGATGTTGTGACGCTGCGCACCGGCAACGTGCAAGGCCCGGGCGAAGCAACTGAACTCCAGGTGCGTGGACCGCTGCGACTCGTGCGAGGCGAAATCAGAGGGGCGATGCTCGCGGTGAATACCGAAAGCGTGATGCCGCCCGATATCGTCACACCGGCGCCGCTCATGAACATCTCGACCCGCGCCATTCTTTCCAGCGGCGAAACGGTCACGCCAGGATGGGTCGTGGGCGGTTGGGGGCCACGGCGCGTCTTGATCCGGGTGGTGGGGCCGGGATTGGCCGATTTTAACATCAAGGGGATGGATGATCCGCGATTTCGGCTCATGCGCGGCACCGAGGAAATCGCGGCCAACGACAATTGGGAAACGGACGGCGTGAAACCGTTTTCCGATCTCGTCGGAGCATTTCCGCTCGCACCGGGCAGCAAAGATGCCGCCTTGGTGGCAATGTTGGAGCCGGGCGCGTATTCGGCCATCGTGACGGGTGTCGGCAACGGCGAAGTCCTGATCGAGGTCTATTTCATCGAGTGACCGATCCGGCGTAGAATCGCACCTAGCGAGCGCAACGCACCACACAGTCGCAGACGAACTTTCAACGTCATGCGGAGACTGCCTTGCCATGCGAACCTGAGTCGCCGTCGCCGTGCTTTGGCGGCAATCGATCCAACCTGGCGACAGGATAAGCGAAATTTCAGAAATCTATGGTGTGCACAATGGGAAAACATTGTTTCTTGGCCCATTTTTCCGCAATCGTTAATGGCGCACAATAAACATTATGTCTAATCAATATATTCCAGATTGGTAGCGGCTTGCGTCTTGTTTCCATTGCCTGCCCTGCGGTTCGGTCGGAATTCTCGTTGTGGCGGCTGACTTGGACGAATTGTTGCTGAACTGCCGCTCGACTCCACTCCTGTTCGCGGGCGTTCTGGTTCAGCGCCCCCTCACTGTTTTGTCCATGCCATCATCCTCCGCCAAATCCGTCCCCGCACCTTTGTTCAACTGGCTCGATCGGCGGTCCGCGGGAGTCCTGCTTCATCCGACCTGCCTGCCCGGTGACCAAGGCATCGGTGTGCTGAGCGAATCGACCGTCGCGCCGCTGTTCGATTTCATGGCGGCGGCCGGTATCGATCATTGGCAAATTTGCCCGCTTGGCCCCACCGGTTTCGGCGATTCGCCCTATCAGTGTTTCAGCGCGTTTGCCGGCAATCCGTATCTGATCGACCTCGAAATCCTG
This sequence comes from uncultured Opitutus sp., assembly GCA_966250925.1. GTDB lineage: Bacteria > Verrucomicrobiota > Verrucomicrobiia > Opitutales > Opitutaceae > Actomonas. The sequence goes on from CBINJL010000354.1 coordinate 2,250, forward strand.
CTCGATGCCAGGCTGCTCAGTCCGGCCGATCTGATTCCGCTGCAATCCGTGGCGCGCGATCGCGTCGATTTCGGCCTGCTCTACGAGTTGAAATGGCCGCTGCTGTTCAAGGCGCATCAGGCCTATCTGGACTCCGATCGGAGTTTTGCTCCCTACGGCGCGTTTGCGGATTTCAAAACCGCCCAGGCCTCCTGGCTGACGCCCTACACGCTCTTTGCCGCGCTAAAGGATCATTTTAACGGCCAGCCGTGGTGGCTTTGGCCGGAGGACGTGCGTTTCTACAATCGCGCGCTGAAAACGAAAACCGTCCTGCCGCCCTCGGTCGCCATCCGCGCCGACGCCCATGCGTTTTTCCAGTATCTCTTCTTCGGTCAATGGCAGGCGGTCCGCGCCCAGGCCGCCGAGCGCGGCATCAGCATTATTGGCGACGCGCCCATTTTCGTCGCCTCAGACAGCGCCGACGTCTGGTCGCATCCTGATCTTTTTCAAATCGATCCGAAGACCGGCGCCCCGCTGGAAGTCGCAGGCGTTCCTCCGGATTACTTTTCGGCCGACGGCCAGCTTTGGGGCAATCCGCTCTACGCTTGGGAAGCGCACCGCCGTGAAGGCTACGCCTGGTGGCTGGAGCGTTTGCGCGCCAATCTCGCCCTGTGCGACATCGTGCGCATCGATCATTTTCGTGGCTTCGATACCTATTGGTCGATTCCGGCCGGCTCGCCCACGGCGCGCGAAGGCGTGTGGAAATTCGGCCCCGGGATCGAGTTCTTCGCTGCGGTGCGTGATGCCCTGCCTGACTGTCGCCTGATTGCCGAGGATCTGGGCGAACTTGCGCCTTCGGTCGTCGACCTGCGCCGCGCCACCGGCCTGCCCGGCATGACGATCCTGCAGTTCGCCTTCGGCGGCGAAGCCACCAATCTGTATCTTCCGCACAATCTCGAAGCCAACAGTGTCGTGTATCCAGGAACTCATGACAACGACACGACGCTCGGCTGGTATCGCACGACGGATGCGAAATCGGCCGACCACGTGCGGCGCTACCTGCGGGTTTCCGGCGACGAAATCGGCTGGGACTTCATCCGTGCCGCCTACCGGGCGGTGAGCAATCTCGCGGTCGTTCCCCTGCAGGATTTCATGAGTCTCGGGTCGGAGGCACGCTTCAACAGCCCGGGGAAACCGCAGGGCAATTGGCAATGGCGCTACTCCGCGGAGCAGCTTGCCGCGCTGCACCGCGATGCCGCGACCTATCTTCGCGAACTCGGCGAGCTGACCGGACGCATTGCGGCTCCGGTTTCCGCACCGTAAGCGACGAACATCAGTCCGTCCGTCGTCGGTGCAAGTGCTCGACGATCCGCGGCACGGCATCGCCGCGGGCGTCTTCGAGCACGTAGTGGCCGGCATCATCGAGATGCATCGTCTCGGCGTGTGGCAGGCGTTGGAGCCACTCTTCGTAAAAGTGATCGTTGAAGCAGAAATCGCGTCCGCCCCAGACGATGAGCACGGGGTGATGATGAAATTGCGGGATGCCCTGCTCCACCTGTTTCAAAGTCGACCAGCTCGGATGACTCGGATGCATCGGAATGTCCTGCACGAATGCGCTCACCGCCACGCGATTGGCCCAGGAGTCGTAGGGGAAAAGATAGCCCCGGTGCTCGTCACGACTGAGCGCACGGCGATTCATGGACATCCAGGTCGCGGGCCAGGCAAAAGCGTTCAACCCGCGCACCAGGGCCGGACCAATTCCTGGCGCCCGGCAAAGCGCGATGCGCCGCGGGATGTGTTCGGACACAAATGCCGCCGTATTCAGGATTACGATACGCTTGATGATCTCAGGCCGGGCGGCGGCAACGCCGAACCCGATGGCACCGCCCCAGTCGTGCACGACGAGGTCGATGCATTTCAGGCCGAGATGGTCGATCAGCGCGAGGACATCGGCGATGCGGGTCGCGAGCGTGTAGTCGTAATTCTCCGGCTTGGCGGAAAGTCCCATGCCGATGTGGTCGGGCACGACGCACCGATGTTCGGCGGAGAGCGCCTGCACGAGTTTGCGATAATA
>CBINJL010000355.1:0-4266 GCA_966250925.1 uncultured Opitutus sp.
CAGCGTGACCGGATCCAATGAGGCGTAAAAAAAAGACGGCCCACCGTAGTGGGCCGCCGGATACAAATGAAGACTGCCGGAAACGAAATCAGTCGATCTCGTAAACTTCGACGATGGCGATGCCGGTGGCACCGTCGACGCCGCTCACCTCGACGGTGTAGGCGCCGGGGACGAGCACCGCGACGATGGTCGCGTCACCCGCACCTTCAGCCAGCGGGAAGGCGCCGACTTCGGCGCTGAGGGCAACCGACTGGGTGCGAACCACGCGGCTGACGTCGACCGGTTCGGTGCTCGAAACGGACGGACGGAACACGCGGACCTGAGCAGCGGAGAGCACGCCCGGGAGGTTGAAGGGAGCCTGGCCGAGCGTCGGACCGGCGACACGGATCAGGACCGACTGGGCCTGGCTGCCGTTGATGACGAAACCGGCGGTCAGCACCTGGTCGCCCGTGCCAACGAAACCGCGGGTGGAAACGTTGACCGGCTTGGAAGCGGAGTTGCGCACCACGTTGATGGTGACGCTGACGTCATCGGCGCGTTCTTCGCCGCCCTCACCCGGGTCTTCGGTGTTGATCGGGAGCATGCCGAGTTCGGCGAGCTTGGTCCAGCCGGCGATCCAGAGGCTGCCTTCGAAGGCGCCGCGGTAAGTGGTCGCGGTGAAGAAGTCACCGGTCAGCGGCTCGATCGTGCCGGAGAGCAGCGGGGAACCGGCGGCCGGACGCGGGTCGAGGCCGTTCGTGAGGACATCGTAGGAGATGCCGCGCAGCTGCGGATCGACGATGGCGTTGTTGTTCGTGGCGGCGGTGAAGTAGTCGCCGATGTAGGAGACGCCGTTGGCAACGGTGAGCGCGGCGGCGGTGTTGTTGGCCGCGACGTGGCTCCAGAACACGTTGCCCTTGATGTCGGGAGCGATGTCGCCGATGTCGGTGAAGATCTGGATGCCGGCGGCGAAGTTCACGAACACGGAGTTGTAGAGCTTCACGGTCGGGTAGTCGCCCAGCGAGAGCATCTGGTTGGAGCCGCCGGCGCTGCCGTCGGGCTTGGTGCTGCTGCCGATACCGATGGCGGTGTAGTTGGAGATGGTGACGTCGCCCTTCGGGGTCACGCCGGAAACGGTGGCGCCGTCCCATTCGATGGCCTTGTCGCCGCGGTCGGTGCCGATGTCCTTCTGGATGGAGAAGAGGAACTGCAGGTTACCGCGGAAGCCGGTGTCGATGTCGAAGCACTCGTCGTTGCAGAACGAAGCCACGAGGTGCTTGGCGTTGACGGCGCCGCCGAACCATTCGAAGCCGTCGTCCTTGTTGGCGAACACTTCCACGTATTCGACGGTGGTGCCGCGGCCAACGCCGCCGAAGGTGACGCCGTTGATTTCATTGCCGACGCCGATGACGGCGCCGCCGTGGCGAACGGACACGTAGCGGAGGACGCCGGAGTTGTCGTCGTCGTTGGTGCCGCCGAAGGTGATGAGCGCGGTCTGGTCGCTGGAAACGGAGAAACCCTCGATCTGGTCCTGAACCGGCGTGGCCGCCGTTTCGCCGTTGGCGCGGGAGTTGACGACCGCGTTGCCGAGGATCACGAGACCGCCCCACAGACCGGTGTCGGCCGCGCTGAGGTTGCCATTCAGTTCGTCGAGCGCGGAGGTGAAGATGATGGGATTGTCGGCGGTGCCGTCGGCCATGATCTTGGAGTTGCGGGTGATGACCAGCGCGGCGGCGCCGCTGCCGGAGCTCACCTGGCCCTTGACCACCGTGCCGGGCTCGATGGTGAGGGTCGCGCCGTTGGTCACGAACACGTAGCCGTTCAGGATGTAGTTGTTGTTGGCCGACCAGGTGACATCGGACGTAATCTGTCCGCTAACCTGGACGTCGGCGGCAAAGACCGGCGCCGCGAGAGCGGAAGCGGCCAGAGCAATCAGGGATCGAATTTTCATGCGTAGTTTTGTTGGGTTTTCCGGTTGGGGAAAGTGATGGTTCACTCGAAGAGATAGCTGAAGGAGAGGCTGAAGCTGCTGCCCGCCTGGTAGCGGCTGTAGACGAGGTCGCCGATATCGCTGGCGATGAGTTTCTCCTTGTCGGGATTGAGGAGATTCTTGGCGCTCAACTTGAGCTTCCAACGCGCGCTCAGGCGCTGCGCGATGACGAGATTGAGCAGCGGCGCCGGCTGCTCGTAGACGTCGGCCAGCGGACCGAAGTTAACCAGGTCCAGACGCTCGCCGATGACGTTGTAGGACAAGGTCACGGACATGCCCCAGTCGTGACGGTCGTAGGCGATGTCGGCATTGAAGACATACGGCGACTGCCCCATCAGCTCGCGGGTGTCGGAGGCGTTCGGATCGGCGGCGAGCAGGATGGCCATTTCGGCATCCGGGATCGTGACCTCCGAGTGGATGAGCGACAGATTCGCGCCCATCGTGAAGTCGGACAGGGCCGAACTGAGGAAGGCGAGCGACCGGCGGAATTCGAACTCGATGCCGTAGATCGTGCCTTCTTCCACATTCTGCGGCTGGATCGAGCCGATGGACGGGTTGTAGAGCACCTCGATCGGGTTTTCCAGCGACTTGTAGAATGCGCTGACGGCGAGTGTCTCGCCCTTGGCCGGGAACCATTCCCAACGCAGGTCAAAATTGTCGATGACCGAAAGTTCGAGGTCCGGATTGCCGAGGTAAACCTCGTTGGTGAACACGTCCTCGTAGCGAATGTCGGTCAACTCCTTGTAGGTCGGCCGGGCAATGGTGCGACCATAGGCGGCGCGCCAGTTCATGCGTTTGTTCTGCGCATAAACGAAGTTCAGCGCCGGGAGGATTTCATCCTCGTCGATTAGGCCGGGACGCGGATTGAGACCGAGCACTTCAACCGGAATCGTTTCGATTTCGGTGTCCTCCCAACGTGCGCCGAGGATCGTGCGAATCCGATCCGTGAGGTTGTAGTCGACCATCGCATACAGCGCCGCGATCTGCTGCTCGCCGGAGTAGTTGTTGGGCTCCTGCAAACGCGTGATGGTGTTGCCGAGCGTGACGGAGTTGGCCGTCTGACTGACGATGCCGACCGCTCCCGGAAAACTCTCGAAACCGGCGCGATCCTGCGGATTCACCGCATACTGAAAACGTTCCTCGGTGTAGTCGCGTTCGTTGTCCGAAGCCATGCCACCGAACTTCAGGCGGTGTTCGCGGCCGCCGGTGGAAAACGGCAGACTGAAATCGAGTCCCGCCTCCCTCGCCTCTTCGGTCAGTTCGCGGAAGAAGCGATTCGGCTGCACGCTGGTCGCGTTGACGAAATCACCGTTGAAGTCGTAGATCGCCGCCAACGTGCGATAATCCGGCTGATCCTGCGTGCTCTCGGAGAGCGAAGCGCGCCAGCTGACCTCCAGTTCGTTGGCCGCCATGAACAGGCTCTTGCCCGACAATTGGGCCGAGGAAACCGCACGCTCCGTGCGCAGCAGGTCATAGACTTCGTAAATGCTGCCGGAGTAGTTGACCGCTTCCTCGCCGACGCCGCGGCGCACGTTGTCGTCGGTGGATTCACTGCGGAAAATATCCAGCGACACTTCGTGATCGATCGACGGACGCACGGCCAGTTTGGCAAAGGCGCCGAGGGATTCGGAAACCGTGCTCGACGTGACGCCGAGTTGCGGCGTGCCGGCGGGAAACACCACGGTCTCCGGATCAAAACTCAACAACGCCGGATCACTGGTGAGCAACACCCGCGAAATCGGTTGCTCCGAGCTGCCGAAAAAGCGGTTGGCTTCACCTCCATCAAAATGGGTGAACTCGCGGTCATAGGTGACACTCGCGGTGTAACCGAAGAGTCCTGTATCGGCGAAGCTGATACTGTCGCCGATGGCCGCGCTGAAGCCGAGATTCGGATCGGCCTTTTCCGTGGTCGGAAACATGCCGGCGGGCCCGAACGCCTTCGTCGCGGCATCAAGCGTCTGCGCCGGACCGAAGTTGCCCGTGCGGGCGGCCAGAGTCGCCTCCGTGCGGGACGGCAGCGTGGCCGGCAGATCGGGGGCACTGCGATTGCCGCCCTGCGTGACCAGCATGTCCTCGCCGGTCGCTTCGGTGTTGTATTCGCCCGAAGCGGAGAACGAAACAAAGAACGTTTCCGGAAACGCCTTGGTCTTCATGTTGACGCTGCCGCCGGAAAACGCGCCGGGTTGATCGGGCGTGAACGACTTGGTCGTGACAATGCTTTCCACCAGGTCGGCGGGAAACTGGTCCATCTGCACCGCACGGCGATCAGGATCGGCGGACGGCACCGACACGCCGTT
>CBINJL010000356.1:0-4242 GCA_966250925.1 uncultured Opitutus sp.
TATACCAGAAAAAGAAACTGCGCTGGGTCTGTTTCTCCTCCGGCGAACGGGCGACGCTCACTTCGCTGCCGTTGTAGGGATGCATGCCGGTGGCGTAGATCTCGGTCGCCACGGTCATCGGCGTGGGCGTGAAGTCCTGCACCTGTTCGAGACGAAACCCGAGGTCCTTGGTCTTGAGCGCGAGCTCCGCCATGTCTTCGGGCCGCGAACCGGGATGCGAGCTGATGAAATACGGCACGACCGGCATCTTCTTTTTGCCCGCCTTTTCCGCCGCCTTTTCAAACTTCTCCTTGAATTTGTAGAAGAGATTGAAGCTCGGCTTGCGCATGACGCGCAGCACGTGGTCGCTGGTGTGTTCGGGCGCGACCTTGATGCGGCCGGGCACGTGATGGGCGGCCAGTTCCTCGATGTATTTTTCGTGGCTCTCCTTCACCTCCGGCGTGGCTCCCTTGTCGTGCAGGAAGAGATCGTAACGGATGCCGCTGGCGACGTAGGCGTGGTTGACGCCCTCGGTCTCGCGCACCGATTTGTAGATATCGAGGAGCGCGGTGTGATCGGTGTCCAGATTGCGGCAGACATCGGGCCAGATGCAGCTCGGGCGCACGCATTCGTCGCAGATCCACTGCTGCTTGCCCTTCATCTTATACATGTTGCCGGACGGGCCGCCGAGATCGCTGATCGTGCCGCGAAAGTCGGGCATCTGCTTGATCGATTCGACCTCGCGCAAAATCGACGTCTTCGAACGCGACGCAACAAACTTCCCCTGGTGGGCCGAGATCGTGCAGAAGCTGCAGCCGCCGAAGCAGCCGCGGTGCATGTTGATCGAATGCTTGATCATCTCGTAGGCCGGAATCGGCCCACGCTTGCGGTATTTCGGATGCGGCAACCGCGTGTAAGGCAGATCGAAGGCCGCGTCGATCTGTTGCTCCGACATGGTTGGGAACGGCGGGTTCACCACCAGCGTGCGATCGTCGATCTGCTGCAGCAGGCGGCGGGCGCGCACGCGGTTGGATTCAGTTTCGATGTCCTTGAAATTCTTCGAATAACGCTCCCGGTCGGCGAGGCAGTCCGCGTGACTGTGCAGGACAAAGTCGTCCCAGTTCTTGTTCTTGGGCGGCTCCTGTTCCGGCGGCAACAACACGGCCGTCTGCGGAATGGTGGTGAGCGACGAAAACGGCACGCCGCGGCGCAGCAGCCGCACGGTTTCCTTGAGCGGCAATTCACCCATGCCGTAGACGAGCAGGTCGGCGCCGCTGTCGGCCAGGATCGAGGGCTTCAGTTGCTCGGACCAGTAATCAAAATGCGTCACACGCCGCAGGCTGGCCTCGATGCCGCCGATCATCACCGGCACATCCGGATACAATTGCTTCAGGATGCGCGAATACACCGTCGTCGCATAGTCGGGGCGAAACCCGTGCGCGCCGCCGGGAGTGTAGGCGTCTTCGCTGCGCTGCTTCTTGGCCGCGGTGTAGCGATTGACCATCGAGTCCATGCAGCCGGCGGTGACGCCGAAGAAGAGCCGCGGCACGCCGAGCTTTTTGAAATCGCGCAGATCGTCGCGCCAATTGGGCTGGGCGATGATGGCGACGCGCAGTCCCTCCGCCTCCAGCATGCGGCCGATCACGGCGGTGCCGAAGGACGGGTGGTCAACGTAGGCGTCGCCCGAAACGATGATGACATCGAGGTAATCCCAGCCCCGCGCCTCGACCTCCTCGCGCGTGGTCGGCAGCCAACGCACGGGGTCCCATACGGGCTCCCGCGAATAGACGGTGTTGGATGACGGACGCTGACTCATGACGGCGAAGTTTCCCGCGCACCATTGCGGAAAGCCAGCCCGCCGCAACCCTGATCGCGGCGGCGGTTTTTCGGCCCGTTCCGCAAAACAAGATTTTCCATGCGCCCACGAAACACCCGAACCACCGGAAACGCTCAAACAACCGGCGGCTCAACGTGGCTAACCGGCCACGACACCCACGGCCGCAATTTTACAGAAGGCAACGAAGCCAACCAAGCTATAGTATATTATACCTTTACCGGCTTCTTCGTTACCTTGGTTGCCTTCTGTAAAATCCGATGGGGCAGGCGCTCAATATGAGCGACGGTTCGTGGGATTTCGTGTGTTTCGTGGGCACAAAAAAAACGCGCCGTTCCGGGGAGGAACGGCGCGTAAAATTCTGCTGCGGTGACCGCCGGCTCAGAGGCCGTAGGCGATGATTTGTTTGCCGCCCTGGAAGTGGAAGAGGCGGTCCATGTCCTCGTCGACGAGGTATTCGGGCTGCTTGTCCTTGAGCAGGATCTGTTTGTCGCCCTCACCGGTTTCGAGCGAGATGCCCATCAGGCCGATGCCCTTTTTGCGGCCGTCCTCGACGTTGGTCAGCACGTAGGAGTAGCCGGCGCTGGCCTGGGTGGCGGCCTTGCGCTTGCCGGCGCGGGCGTTGTAGCGGTCGAGCGCGCCGTGGATGTTGCCCACGCCCTGGCTGTATTGGCTGTCCGAATACGACGTGGCGGTGGCGACCTGGGCGTTGCCGGCGGTGGCGGCGAGCGCGGTCACGGCAAACATCAGCGAGTCACCGAGGATGTCGCCGGGCGCCGCGTAATAGGTCGACCAGCGGAGATTCTGCGCCACCGCGTCGTAGCCCATCAGGTGCTGTTTGCCCATGACAACGATGTGGTTGTCGCGGCGGATGATGGCCACGGGCACGTCGAGGCGGGCCTTGCTCTGCGCCATGGTGCCCTTGACGATGCCGGAGACGCCGCCGAAGACGCCCATGCCGATCTTGGCGATGTCGCCGCCGCCCATCTTGCGCTTGAACTCGATCGGCACCGCGAATTTTTCCGTCACCGTGTCACCCGAGACATCGAGACCGTAGAGGTGATGCGCATCGGCAAAGAGCACGGTATGATGGTCGGGCAGCAGCATGAGATTGGTGATGCCTTCCTTCGGCTTCGGAAACGTAAACGCTTCCTCGCCCGTGGCGGCATCGAAGGCGGCCACGCCCAGCGGCTCGCTCAACACCACGGTCTGGCCGTTGGAAAAATTGCCACCATAACGGATGAAGATCTTGCCGTTGATCAGCTCGACCTGGGAAACGACCGCGTTGTCGCGGGCCTTGAAAAGACCGGCGTAGCTGGAAATGCGATCGCTCTGCCAGATGATCGAGCCGTCGTGTTTGTTGATGGCGTAGACGCTGCCACCGCCGGCGGCGTAGATACGATCGCCGTCAATGCGGAGGGGCGCGTAGGTGCGTTTGAAATCCTTGGCGCCGGGTTTAAATTCCTGCGTCCACTTGATCTCGCCGGTATTGAGATCAAGCGCATCAACGCCACGGAAACCGAGGTAGGCGATGTGGCCGTCGAGCACCGGATCGTGATAGCCGGAGAGGTCCATGCGCGGCGCGAACTTGCCCGAACCGTCGGCGATGTGGAGCTGCACCGCATTGGCCTTGCCATACTTGGTCTGCCACTTGGTTTCGCCGGTCAGCAGATCGTGCGCGCGGAAAATGATACCCTGCTCCTCCTTGGACCCGCCCCAGCCGTTGAAAACAAACACCGCGATGCCGAGCTGTGGCAGCGGGTAGGTGGCGAGGTATTGACCCGTGACCTGATCGGCTTCCCACACGGTTTCGCCGGTGAGGTAATCGATGGCCAGCAACCTCACCTTGGACCCGGCCATGCCCGAGGAATGGTTGCACAACACGTAAGGCGTGCCCGCGACTTCGCGCAGGTTAAACTGACTGGTCTTGTCGAGATCCTCGCGCGTCCACATCAGCGCGCCGGTGTCGGGATCATAGGACTGCACCGCGCCCTTCGTGCCGACGAGCAGCGTGCCAAGACCGGTGAGGTCGTGCCAGGCCGGTTTTTCCTTCAGTTTGGCCGTCCACAATTGTTCGACGGCCGAAACGGACGTGGCGCAAAACGCCAACACGGCGGCGGCCAACGCCGCGACGCGAACCGGTCGACGCCGGCAGGGGAATAGGGAATCAGGAGGGGTCGAGTGCATCGCCCCGATCCTAGTTTTTCTCCGGGAAAATCCCCATACGCATAGGTGCGTAGGAGCGAGGGCGTATCTGACAAAGATGACACACGTCCCGACATCAACCGAACTGATCGCGCAATCGCTCGACCGTGACCGCGGCCTGTGCGGCAATATCACGAAAATCGGCGCTGACACATCCGACATCGCGCGCAATCCGTTGCCAGAAAACCACCGCCCATTCCGCCGCCTCGACCCAAACAGCCTGA
>CBINJL010000357.1:0-4237 GCA_966250925.1 uncultured Opitutus sp.
GGGCGTGCGGAAAACGCTCGCGCACGGCGCGCACGTGCACGGGACCAAATTGATCTTCGGACGGGTAGAGTTTGATGGCGTCGGCATCGGCGGCGAGGGCGGCCTCGATTTCGGCGAGCGAATGCGCGCCGCAGATCACCGGCACGTGATGACGCCGGCAGAGCAGAATCACTTCCGGACGCAGGGCGGGGGTGCAGATGAAGCGGGCGCCGGCGAGAATGCCGCGGCGGGCGGTTTCAGTATCGATGACCGTGCCCAGTCCAAAGAGAAAGTCCGGAAACTCGGCCACCGCTGCCGCGATGAAGTCGGGCGCGGCGGGACAGGTGAGCGGCACTTCCAGGGCCGTGACGCCGCCGGCGGTAAGCACCTGGGCGAGGGTGCGCAGCGTGGGGGCGTCGTTGGCCTGGGCGAGGGCGATGAGCCGTTGCCGGCAGATCCGTTCGAGCACCTCGGTTTTTTCCATGACGGCGTGGCGGAGGCTTGCTCCCGTTTAGACGTTTTCCTCCCGACTCGTAATGGTGCCCAAGGCGGGACTCGAACCCGCACACCTCGCGGCACAGGCTTCTGAGACCTGCGTGTCTACCAATTCCACCACCTGGGCAGTTGGGAGGAGGGAGGAACACAGAAGCCTTGTCCCCCCTTGGCAAGCCCCGATTTTTTAACTTTCCGCCGCGGCGGGCGCATGCGTCACCGGAGCGGGGGCGGAGGGACGATTCAGTCGAACCATTCGTCCGCAGGATCGAAGGTCGGCACGGGGATGTTGACGATCTTGAGGCGGCCGATGGCGCGGTGGCGGCAACCCGGTTTGATCAGAATCGCGGTCATCGGCTTCACCGGGTGCAGTTCGCCGTCGAGCTCCATGTGCCCTTCGCCTTCAAGAATGAGATAAATCTCGGTGAGCTTTTTGTGATAATGCACCTCGCTGTCGTGTTTGATGTCGACGAGGTGGATGCTGGCGACGGGGTTGTCCGGGGTGACGAAAGCGCGGCGGCTTTGGCCGCAGGGGCAGTCGGCGGGAGCAATGTCGGGTAGGTGGGTGATGGTGAAATTGGCGGCCATGGGGAATTCAGGGGCAGGGTTCCCCTTCACCGTGGCGATGCGTCGGAGTTGCGCCAATGGTAAATGCTGCGCCGCCCGCATGCGCGCACGGCGGCGGCCCGGCGCGTGAGGTGGGCTCGCCGGCGTAGCGGCTCAGCGCACGTAGAGGGCGAGGTCGGCGCGCGCCTCCTGCATCTCGTTGAGAATGCGGTGGGCTTGATTGAGCAGTTCCTTGCCCGGCGGCGTGAGGCGGATTTTGCGTCCGCGGCGATCAACCAGTCGCAACTGGAGTTCGTCCTCGAGCGATTTGATCGAGTGACTCACGGCCGATTGGGTGACGTTCAACTCCTTGGCAGCGAGAGTGAAGCTGCCGACTTTTACCAAAGTCACGAAGGCGAGTAGTTTGCGGCTGTCGAGGATCGGCATGGGTCGGCTGGGTGTAGCGCCGCAGCGGCGGCAACATGCGATTTTTAGAGCAGCAACCGAGCCAGATTGAGTGGGGGCGTTGTAAAAATCTGCGCTTAAATCGTTTTTTAAGCGACGGATGCGGCCATGCTGCCCCGCCTGGCCGCGCTACGCGTAGCGTTCCTCTTTCCACGGATCGGCGCTGTTGGAATACCCGCGCACCTCCCAGAAGCCGAGTTTGTCGGCAGCGAGAAAATGGACGCCTTTGACGAATTTGGCGCCTTTCCAGGCGTAGAGTTTGGGAATGATCACCCGGGCCGGGCCGCCGTGTTCGCGGCTGACGGGAGCGCCGTCGAAATGTGTGGCAATGAGCACGTCGTCGTCGAGGCACAGCTCCAGCGGCACGTTGGTGGAATAGCCGTCGTAGCCGGTAAAATACACGAAGCGGGCCGCGGTGGTGGGCGCGACATGTTCATAGAGTGCGGTGAACGGCACGCCGGCCCAGCGGCAGTCGTATTTGCTCCACGTGGTGACGCAGTGAAAGTCGCTCACATCCTCGACGCGGGGCAGGGCATTGAAAGCGGCCCAGTCGAGCGTCACCGGATGTTCGACCTCGCCGTCCACGGTCAGCGTCCACTCGTCGAGCGGCACGTCCGGCTGGATGCCGAGATCGAGCACCGGAAAATTGGTCGTCAGTTTCTGACCCGGCGGCAGACGGTCGGCCGACGCGATCTCGCGCGGGCGCACGCCTTTTTCCACTTGTTTGCGCGCCCAGGCTTCCTTGGCGGCGATGTAGCGCTCTTTGGACATGGCAACAGCCTAGGCCGGCGAAATCGGTGCGCAAGTGCGCCGCGTCAGGCGATCGGCTGCAGCGCCCGGGTGATTGGTCCGCGTTTGCGGTGATACCACCAGGCGACGCCGCCCTGGTAGATGACGGTGAGCACGATCAGGATGCCGTAGGACAACGCGTTGAAGAGTCGAAACAGGTCCGGCCAGTCCTCGCGGGTCACGCCGGAGCGGGCGGATTCGGCTTCGAGCATTTCCAGATACCAGCCGGGCAGATTGCGCAGGAACAGGTCGTAGTTGAAATGTGTCATCTGCCAGCCGGCGTAGCCGCAGACGACCGCCAGCAGGATCAATTCTCCGGCCACCATCCAGGGCACGCCGTCGCGGCGACCGTGCCGCAGGAGATCCGCGCCATGGCGTTCGCAGGCGCCGCAACCCACCGCCAGCAGTGCGGTCACGGCGGGCACCGCCTCGCGGCCAAGGGCGGCGAGGATGGCGAAGATGCCTGACAAAATCATGATCATGCGCCCGTGCGTCGTCGCGAAGCGGACGACCCGCAGCAGGGTCGCCTGGGGCAGAGGAGGAGGTTGCGCGTTCTTGCCAGCCATGAAACGTAGGTCGTTCACTTTGGGTTCCCGTATCGTGAGCGCGCCAGTTCAAAAATCTTTTCCGTTTCGACTCGAGTTTCCGCCTGAGCTGCCGATCAGCGCCCGGGCGGGCGAGATCGTCGACGCCCTGCAGGCGCACCAGGTGCTCATCCTCGCGGGTGAAACCGGCTCGGGCAAAACCACCCAGATTCCGAAACTTTGCCTCGCCGCCGGCAGCGGCACGCGGGGTCGCATCGCCTGCACCCAACCGCGCCGCGTGGCGGCGCTCTCGGTGTCACGTCGCGTGGCCGAGGAACTCAACGTCACCTGGGGACGCGAGGTGGGCTGCAAGGTGCGTTTCAACGACGAAACCACCCGCGACACGGTGGTGAAGTTCATGACCGACGGCATGCTGCTGGCCGAGGTGCAGTCAGATCCGCAACTGCGCGACTACGACACCATCATCATCGACGAGGCCCACGAGCGTTCGCTCAACATCGATTTCCTGCTCGGCCATCTGCGTCAGCTCCGCCACCGCCGGCCGGAACTGCGCATCGTCATCACGTCGGCCACGATCGACACCGCCGCGTTCAGTAAGGCGTTCGATGACGCGCCCGTGATCGAAGTCTCGGGCCGCACTTATCCGGTCGAGGTCGTTTACGCGCCGCTCGACGAACTTGGCGCCGACGATGCCGAAGGCGACGAGCCGGCGGCGCACTCCGAGGCGCTGCACTACATCGATGGTGCGGTGGAGGCCGTGCAACGCATCCTCGCCACCACCCGCACCGGCGACGTGCTGGTCTTCATGCCGGCCGAGCGCGACATTCGCGAGACGATGGACCAGCTCGGCGGCGCGGCCCGCGACTGCGATCTCATTCCGCTCTTCGGCCGTCTTTCCAACAGCGAGCAGCAACGCGTTTTCGCCCCGACCGCGCGCCGCCGCATCATCGTGGCGACCAACATCGCCGAGACATCGCTCACGCTGCCGGGCATCCGTTACGTGGTCGACACCGGCCTCGCGCGCGTGAGCCGTTATTCGCCGCAGGCCCGCACCCGCCGCCTGCCCATCGAGCCGGTCGCGCAGTCCAGCGCCGACCAGCGCAAGGGCCGCGCCGGCCGCGTGGCCGACGGCGTCTGCATCCGGCTGTATTCGGAAAAGGACTACAACGAACGTCCGCGCTTCGCCCAGCCGGAGATCCAGCGCGCCAATCTCGCCGACGTCATCCTGCGCATGAAGGCGTTCGGTCTCGGCGACATTGAGCGGTTCCCGTTCATCAACATGCCCGCCGCCAAGGCGGTGCGTGCCGGCTACACGTTGCTGGATGAACTGCACGCGATGGAAGCCGGAGGTGACGGCGTTCGTCAGCTCACCGACGTGGGCCGTGAGCTGGCACGCCTGCCGGTCGATCCGACGGTGGGCC
>CBINJL010000358.1:0-4210 GCA_966250925.1 uncultured Opitutus sp.
GCCGCCAGCACCACGATCGCCAACGAACCCAACACGGGAATCGCGACCACCCAAGCGCCCCACCCGTGCCCCGCAGGCGATACTGGTGCGACGCTGATTCGGCCGTAGAACGCGAGATTCGTTATCAACCCGATCAACGCCAACAGGCCGTGCGCCGCAAACGAAGCGCCCGCACTCACCGCCAGGGCCAATCCGCACAACCAGAGTGTGCGTCGCGGACCGACTCCGGTCACAACCTCGCGTTCCACCGTCTTCACTCGCTCCGCCGCGCCTCCGACCACTCGGAATCCGCCGCAGTAATGCGGCTGAAGGATTCATTCCTGACCTCGGTTCTCAGCATAAAAGTTATATCGTTGCGCGATATTTTATTCCTCGCCAAGCTCCGATTATTGTCCGGAGCACAATTGACTCCCTGCCGATGAAGTCTCCCGTTTCCCGCATGTCCGATCAATCGTCCCCCGTGCCGTGCATCCATTGCGGTGTGCCGGTCGCATCGCGCGTCGGCGGTGTGCCGATATGCGACGAATGCTACCCTGTGCGCGGCGCGTGCTGTCAGGAATTCGGCGAAGCGGCACACGGTTGCGCGACCGACGAGGAAGAGGAAACCGGCACCGGATTCGCCAGTCCGCCCTGCTACGCCCATCTCTTCGAAAACGAGGACGACGAGGAAACGGTGCGTCCGCCGCCTGACCCATCGCCCGGGCGCCCCAAGTCCTGAGTCTTCCGCTCAGCAAGAAAACCCGCCTGTCCTTTCTCTCACATGCCCGCCCCCGTCACCACTCAACGGCAAGTCATCGGTCTCATTGGCGGACTCAGTCCCGAATCGACTGTTCACTATTATCAGCACCTTTGCCGTGGCTTCAACGCCAGCGCCGGCGGTCTGCGTTTTCCTCGCATCGTGCTCGACAGCCTCAACCTGCAGGAATTGGTCGACTGCTTTTCGCGCAACGACTGGCCGCGGGTCGCCGATCATCTCGGCGCCAGTATTGAGCGCCTGAAAAACGCCGGCGCAGACTTCGCCGCCATTCTCGCCAACACACCGCACAACGCCTGGAACCATCTGCGCGAACGCACCGCCCTGCCTATCCTCACCATCATGGAGGCGACTGGCACCGCCCTCCGTGCCGACGGCCGCAAACGCGTCGCTCTCCTCGGCACATTGCCGACGATGGAAGGCGATTTTTTCCAGAGACATTTTCGCGCTCAAGGAATTGAAACCGTCGTGCCCGAAGCCGCCGATCGCCGCGAACTGGATCGTATTGTTTGGGAAGAACTTTCCCACGGTCGCGTGGAGCCAAGCGCACGTGAGCATGCCGAAAAACTGCTGCGGAACATGAGTGCGGCTGGTGCGGAAGCCGTCATTCTCGGCTGCACCGAACTCGGCATGTTGTTCGACGCCGCCGGCAGTCCGCTGCCACTTTACGACACGCTGACCCTTCACGCCGACGCGATCCTCGCCCGGGCGATCGGGTCTGATGTCTAACGCCGAATCACTCGCCAACCGGAGGCGTCGTTCCGGGTTCACCTGCGGCGCTTCGTCGCTGCGCGGCCACACTGGCAATGATCTCCCGCAAACGCTCCCCGATCGTGTCGGCCGCGCGCACCATTTCCTCCGCCGCCTCGGCCGGCAAATGGGCCCGGCAGTGCCGTCGCCATAAATCCAGCCACGCCTCGAAATGCTCCGGCCCGATATTGAGCGCGAGATGTTTGAGCGGCATCGGCCCCGCGTAACGGATCGGACCGCCGGTGACGTTGGACCAGAAATCGGCGATCTTTTCCAGATGCGCCGGCCAGTCCTGAATCGCCCGATTGAACACCGGCCCAATTACCTGGTGCTGCCGCACATCCGCATAAAATCGTCGCAACAGCAGCGCCAACCCATCACGCCCGCCGATGCGTTCATACAAGGTCCGACCGCGTGCGAGGGATTCCTCCCCGGGGTTCTGTTGGGATTCCATCTTCGTGAATTATCCACCTCTGCCCAAGATGCAACCGCCCGCACTGCCCCACCTGCCGCAGCCAAGCAAATTCTGCCGGACAGGCGCTTGACAAACCGGGCCGGGAAACGTTCTCTCCGCCCTCCCACACCTTGGCAGGGTAGCTCAGGGGTAGAGCAGAGGACTCATAAGCCTTTGGTCGCGGGTTCAAATCCCGCCCCTGCCACCAGTGCGTCGCCTCAGGCGACGGTTTATACCGAATGGGAATTTTCACCCGCGATCGCGGGTGTCAAACCAACGGGACTTCGCCCCGTTAGACAAATCCCGCCCCTGCCACCAGTGCGTCGCTTCAGGCGGCCCAACCGGTCGTTAAACGTTTCCCGTGGTTACACTGACGTCGACAGACAGCGTAGACGCGACGTTTTCATTTTCGCTGCTGAATGAGCCGGCCACCGGGGGCAACGACTCCGGGTCGCGTCCCACCGCCACCGCGATGTGTTTGGGGCCGGTCACCACGCCACCGGTGCTGTCGAATCCTTTCCAGCCCGCACCGGGCAAAAAGACTTCCGACCACGCATGCGTCGCTCCCATCGCCGCGGGAATGTCCTCGGTCGAGGCGTAGCCGCTCACAAAACGAGCCGGCAATCCAAGATAGCGGCAGGCTTCGATCATCAACGTGGCAAAGTCGCGACACGAGCCCGAACGCGATTCCAGCGTGACCGCCGGACGCTGCACGCCGGGACTTTCCCGGGCCTGATAACGAAACGTTTCCGCGATGTTGCGATTGATCTGATCAAGCAACGCATAGGTTTCCACCTGTTCGCCGACGGGCGCAAACTCCTGCACCCAGGCGCCGACCGCTTTTTGATCCGCGTTAAACACCGCCGTCAAAAACGGGCCGAGATCAAGTCGCTCGTCCGGCGTAAGCACAAACGGATACATCACCGCCCGCTCCTCCACCAAAAAATCCAACGGCGCCACGTCATAATGCTCCACCTGGACCTCGCTGGAAATGGTCAAGTGATCGGTCGGCGTCGCCTCGAACGTCAGCGTGGCGACGGAATTACTGTTAACATCGCGTGTCCAAGTGATCTTCACTGGCACCGGATCAATCATCAGGTTCGAACTGCTGATCCGAATATCGTGCCCCACCCGCGGGCGCAGCAACAGGCGGTGCGGGTCGAGCGAGACCGGAGCGTCGTAGGCGTAACGAGTGGTGTGGCGAATTACCAGTGGCGTCATGAAACCGATTACTTGCTATCAACCGCGCCTAAGCCCCGGAGGCAATCCGACTTTGCGATCAACTCACCGGGAAAACTCACGGCGCCGGCACCGGCGGAATCACTGTATCCTTTACAATTCGCGTGCGTAAATCCGCCCCGGGACGAAACGGAGCCAGAAACACCACCAGCAATCGTTCCGACTCCCCCAGGGTCAGCGTCTGATCGAAAACGACTACGCGCCGCCCTTCACCATCCCGTCGTTGCGTCACACCTAAATGGATACGCTCACCCACTGACTGCGGGCGTGTGTGAGTAAGATCCGTCGCAAGCCGAAAGACGTCGCCATCAATCGCGCCTTCCACCGTTTCCCGCGAAAGATTAATCAGCCGCACATGCCGGGCCGGGAAACCGGCGACACTGTCATCGAGCGCGACCAATCCCCGGCCGTCGCGCGTCTCCAACCATGGCGCGAGCAGAATCAACACCCGTCCCGAGGACGGTGGAGCAAACCAGCTCGCCACCGCATTTTCATCCAGCGGGTCGAGCACCGCTCCTCCGCGAACAAATCGCAAGGGCGCTGACCCGCTAAAATTATAAAGATCGCTGCGCCCCTGTGAAGTTACCCGCATCGGCACCAAATCAAAATCGGCCGCGGCCAAGTTCTGCTTCCCGCGCGACTCCAGTTTCGGTTGCAGAAAGGCAACATCACTCAAGCGCTCGGTCGCCATGATCGAGAACGTGAGACCTCGCTCATTCGCAGTCGTTTGTTGCGCCACCGCCGCGAAACAGAAAACCACACTTGCGATTCGTGCTTTCATAAATCCTCCGCGGACAACCAACGCAGTTGAACCACCTTGAACCGACGGCTGGATTCCGCGCCGGAGTCGCCGCCTCCGTCGCCAGGGAAACGCTGCACCACCGCTTCCAACCATGCCCGCGCGTCGGGCGCCTGTTGCGCCGTTGTTTCCGGTGAGACCGGCGCGCCGGCTTCACCGTAGGCTCGCACCACAAACGTATCCGACCGCGTCTGCAGCACCGGCCCGAGCGCGG
>CBINJL010000359.1:0-4165 GCA_966250925.1 uncultured Opitutus sp.
TCCTGGATTTCTCAATCGTGCCGGCGCGCATCGAACCCAGGATCGCCGCGGCCGCGGCCGAACTCGCGGTCAATATCGCCGAAGCCTTCAACCTGGTCGGCATCCTGGCGGTGGAACTATTTCTGTCCGACGACGGTGAACTGCTGGTCAACGAAATGGCCCCGCGCACGCACAACTCCGGTCATTGGACGCTCGACGGCTGTGTGACCACGCAGTTCGAACAGCAGATTCGCGCCATCGCGGGGCTGCCGCTCGGTTCGACCGAGACCACCGTGCCGGCTGCGGTCATGGTCAACATCCTCGGCGACGCGTGGCAGTGGCAGGAGGAGGAATTGGTGGGCGCGCCCAACTGGGCCGGACTCCTGCAGGACCCGCGGTCGAAACTACACCTTTATGGCAAACGCGAACCGCGGCGCGGTCGCAAGATGGGCCACTTCACCGTGACCGGCGAGTCGGCCGGCGCTGTGCTCGATCAGGCCCGCGTGCTCAAGGCGCGCCTGCATGGCGAGACGGCGTAGGGGTTGATCAGGGTGGGCTGAAAGAGAACCACGAGAAACACGAAGCACTCGAAAATTTTCGGGACGGCGAGGCGCCTGTTTAATCCCAATCACATCTTGGTTCTAAATCTTACACAAAGAACGCAAAGATCTCGAAGTGATGGTGTTACAGCCCCTTGCAGTCTTTGCGAGCTTGGTGTGGTAATCTGTTTTATTGGGCTGTTGGTATACGGATTTGTGTTTCGTGGTTAACTATCTCTCGGATGGCTGCGGATTCGCTGTCGTCTGCCAGCGGGCGAGATCGGCCGGGGTGTCCAGATCGTGAGCGAGTTCCGGACGATCGATCCAAGCGACATCGGTGGCCGGCAGGGTTTGAATCAATCGGCGGGCGCCTTCGTCGCCGGTGAGGTGGGCGAGGGCGGTGAAGTGGCGACGTTGGATCAGCGCCGGCGCACCGAGCTGGTCATCATACCGGGTGGCCACGACCGATTTTCCGGTGCGTTGCCGCGTCTCCAGCAGGGAGACGAGGGCTTCGGCGGAAAGGGCGGGTTGATCGCCAAGGCAAAACAACACGCCGGCGATTTCGTGGGAAAACGTGGCGGCGGTGGCCAAGCCGGTCCGTAGTGACGAGGCCACACCTTCCTCCCACGCGGGGTTGTCGGCGATCAGGACCGGGTGGCGCACCAGCAGGGGGCGGATCGCTTCGGCGTTGCCGCCGGTCACCACGATCACGGGCCAAAGATCCGGAACGGCGAGGGCGGTGGCCACGACGCGCAGGATTTGCGGGTGACCGTCGATGGAGACGAGTTGTTTGGGGTGGCCGAGGCGGCGCGATCCGCCAGCGGCAAGAATGACGCAGGCGGTGGGCCGGGAGGCGGCGGCGGACGAAGGGGAATTCACGGGCTAACTATGAATGGCGGTGGCGCGTAGGTGCAGCGGCCGGGCGTCGCGTTGGTGGATAGAGCTTTGGATTTCGGCGAGAATCGACAGCGCGACGGCCTCGGCGCCGTCTCCGCCCAAGTCGAGCCCGACGGGCGCGTGGAGACGAGCTGCGGCGGAACCGGCCGGATCAAAACCGGCGTCAGCCAGAATCCGTTGCGCGCGTTCGCGTGGTCCGAGAAGCCCGAGAAACGGCAGATGCAGCGGGAGCAACGCGCGGAGCAACGGCAGATCGTAGCGGTAATGGTGCGTCATGATAACGGCGACGGTGCGGTCGTCCCACTGCACTTGAGCGACGACGGTTTCGGTCGGGAGCGTGTGCACTGCCGTAGCGCGAGGGAAACGTGACGCGGTGGCCATTTCGGGCCGCGGGTCGACCACGGTGGTTTGCCAATCCAGGTTGGCTGCCATCGCAACCAGGGGTTGCGCGTCGTCACCGGCGCCGAAAACCACGAGATGCCAGGGCGGGCGCAGGGTTTGCACCCAGAGATTGACGTCGGTCGGGGCGGTCTCGGCGACCTGACGGGTGCCGAGGACGGCGGGGGCCCCTTGCCAGCGGGTGACGAGGGTAGTGGAGCGGCGTTGGCGGCCGAGGGCGCGAATCGCGTCCGACCAAGCCGGGGGAGACGATAATTTTTCCAACAGGATCGTGACCACGCCGTGACAACCGGTGCCGACGCCCCACAACAAGTCGTTTTCGTCGGTGGTATCATAAATCGCCACCTCGGAGGATGCGGAGCCAGTCAGAAGCGATTGGGCGCGGGCGACCAGATCGGTTTCCAGGCACCCCCCGCTGATCGAGCCGGTCCGGGTTCCGTCGGATTCAATCAAAAGGCGGGCCCCGGGCCGGCGGTAAGAAGACCCCTCCACCTGCACAAGCGTGCAAAGCACTGCGGGAAATCGGGGTGTTTTCTGTAGTTTTTCCGCGATCTGAACGACTTCCATAACCTTCAAAATGATTGAGCGGCTGGCATGCCGCCAGCTTTGGCGGGACCGTTACCATTCGGTTCGAACACGTTTATCGCAGTAAGAAACCGGTTTGTCGCATGGATTTAGCGATTAAACTTATTTCTTGAGCAATCTGGCGTGTGACGTTTTCGTGCCGACAGGATTACACGGCTTAGCCGCGAATCTTGGATCAACTACAACACAACACAACGAACTATGAACATCCGTCCCTTCAAGGGATTCGCGATGCCGCTTGCGCTCATCTTGGGCGCGACCGGTAGCTCGGTGGCTTATGGCCAGAGCACGAGCGAATCGTCCACTGACTCTTCGCAAGAAGAGATCGTCCTCGAGAAGTTCGAGGTCACCGGATCCCGCATCCGTCGTATTGATGCCGAAACCCCGCAACCTGTTGTTGCCATCACGCGCTCTGATTTCGAGGCGACCGGCTTTACGTCCGTGGGCGATGCGCTCCGGGCTTTGCCGATGGTTTCCGGCACTTCGCTCAGCTCGATCGATGGTGGCACCAGCTTCACGCCGGGCACGAGTTCGATCAATCTGCGCGGTTTGGGTAACAACAACACGCTGGTGTTGATCAACGGTCGTCGTGCGGCGCCTTACGGTTCGCCGGGTTTCAACGGCTTCCAGGTCGTGTTCGACTTCAACTCGATTCCGACCGCGGCCATTGATGCGATCGAAGTCCAGAAGGACGGTGCATCTGCCATCTACGGTTCCGATGCGGTCGCGGGTGTGGTTGATATCCGACTGCGCAAGGACTTCCATGGGCTGACCAGTGAGTTGTCCTTTGGTAACACGTTCGGCACGGATTCGTTCGAAAAGGGCGCCTTCATCATCGCTGGCGCGACGGCGGGCAACGCCTCCATCGTCACGACCGTTGACTGGCGCGAGCGCGAAGCGATCTACGCTCGCGACCTCGATTACACGTCCACGGCCGACGGCACGTCGGTCGGTGGTTTCGACCAGCGCTCTTCGGCCAACGTGATTGCCAACGTCCGCGGTCTGAGTGATCGCACGATGTTCCCTTCGGGCCAGGCGACGTTCCTGACCCCGCAGACCAACCCGACCCTGGCAAATGCGGTTCCTGGCAACCAGTTCTACAACTTCCAGGAAGATGCCGGCATGTTCCCGGAGACGCGTTCCTTCGGTTTCTACACCCGCGCCACTTACGAGATTTCCGACAACTTGGATTTCTTCGGCGAAGTGTCCTTCCGTCGTTCGGAAGTCGCGATTGATGCCGCTCCGACGCCGCTCTTCGCCACCAACGAAAATGGCGACAGCGACTTCGGCACCATCGTCTTCCCGGAGGATAATCCTTACAATCCTTTCGGCCAGGACATCACCGATCTGCGTTGGCGCATGCGTGACACGGGTAACCGCGTCAACGCCATCACCTCCGATGTTCCGCGCATCCTCGTCGGTCTCTCCGGTGAAATTGACAACAACTGGACCTGGGAAACCGGTGCGCTTTACACCAAGACTCAGACGACGAACACCAACGCGGGCAGCGTTTTTGACGACCTGCTGCAGGAAGCTTTCCACGGTGTCACGATCGACGGCGACCTGCTTCACATGAATCCGTTCGGTCCGAATGATCCTCGCATCCTGGACTACGTTACCGGTGAAAACCCGAACATCGACACCTACGAAATCGCAGCGTTCGACGTTCAGGCCTCCGGCACTCTCTTCGACCTGCCGGCAGGCCCGCTGGGCATCGCGGTGGGGGCGGAAACTCGCACCGAAGAGATCTCCAACGTCGGCACCCA
>CBINJL010000360.1:0-4157 GCA_966250925.1 uncultured Opitutus sp.
CGTCCTCGATGGTTATCTCATCTCCAGCGTCGATCCCTACGAAATCCCCTACCGCTCCATCACCCCCTTCGCTCCTGCCAACCTGCTGGTCACTTGCGCGGTCTCCGCCACCCACATCGCCTACGGCAGCCTGCGGATGGAACCCGTGTTCATGATGATCGGCCAGGCCGCCGGCACCGCCGCACACCTCGCCAATGATCTCAATCAGGGTGTGCAGGCCGTGCCGATTCCCCGCCTCCAGTCGCTGCTCAGAGAAGCCGGAATTCCCCTGCAGTCTCCCTACCGCCCCGTGGTCGAACTCGTCGCGCCCTCCGGTCCGATTTCGCCCGGTCAACCGGTCCGCTTCGCCGCACGTGACCGCCACACCCGAGCGCCCCTCCGCTACTTCTGGAACTTCGACGGCAGCGGCGCCACCCAAGGCACCGCCCGGGAAGTCGAACACGTCTTTCCTGTGGCGAAGGAGGTAACGGTCAGCCTGAAGGCCGTCGATGCCGACGGGGTGCCGTCACTCGTCGAACAGGTCACGCTCACCATCGGCGACGGCGGTCAGACCGACCTTGCCGTCAAGGCCATGGAGGCCGAACTCACGGGCCGCTGGGACCGCGGCAGCATCAACAGCGTGGAGAACCGGCAGCGCGTCAACTACCACGATATGAACGGTGACAAAGGCCGCAAACAGGCCGTGTTCGCCACCACCATTCCGCGTGCCGGCACCTACCGCGTGGCCCTCGCCTATCAGGACGGACCCAACCGCGCCCACCAGGTGCCGATCACGGTTTCGCACGCCGATGGCGAAACCACCCTTCACCTCGACCAGCGTCGCAGCACGACGGCCTTTGCCTTCCAACCCCTGGGGGAATTCCGCTTCGAGGCCGGCTCCACCGCCCGCGTGACCATCCGCAACCACGACACCACAGGTTTCGTTTCCATCGATGAGGTTCGCTGGATCTGGACCGGACGCTGAGTCCTCCCAATTTTTTCATGAAAAGTCCTTTTCTCGAGGAGCACGCCTCCTCTCTTCCCTCAACCTCGGCCCCTCCGCCGCCGTCCGCGGCCGCCGCCGACTTGGTTGACTGGGTCAATCCCCTGCAGGGCACCGATTCCCATGCGGCCTTCTCCACCGGGAACACGTTACCGCTGACCGTCCTGCCGCACGCCATGGTGGCATGGACGCCGCAAACAGACGAGGGCCGCTGGGTTTACGATCTCCGCTCGCCCAAACTGCAGGCCTTCCGCGCCACCCATCAACCCAGTCCCTGGATGGCCGACTACGGTCAGTTCATGGTGATGGCGACCGCCGGTGATCAGCCGCCCCTCAGCTACGCCGACACCAGCTCACTCGCCCGTCATGATCAGACCGAGTCGCGGCCCCATCGGTTTCGCACCGTGCTTCATCGTTTCGGGATCGAGGTCGAACTGGCCCCCACCGAACGCGGGGGCTGTTTTCAATTTACGTTTCGCGGAGATCGCGACGCATGGCTGGCCTTCAAACTCGGACGAGGGGACGAACTGCGACTCGACCGTGATCAACGTCGTGTGCACGGCGTTTCGACCGCCCATAGCGGGGGCGTGCCGGTCAACTTCGGGGCCTACTTTGTGGCCGATGTTGATACCGAGATTCTCGAAGCCGGTTCACCTTCGTCCGCCCAGACCGAATCCGGTGCCTGGCTCTGGCTCAAGATTCGCCGCCCGGCCAACGGTCGGGTCACCGTCCGCATTGGCACCTCCTTCATCAGCGATCAGCAGGCCGCCCTCAACCTGGAGCGCGAGATCGGACGCCGCCCCGTGGCCGCCGTCGCGGATGCCGCTCGCCGCATCTGGAATGAGAAGCTCGCGGTGATTTCGATCGAGGGTGCCAGCGACCATCAACGCCGCACCTTCTACAGCTGTCTTTATCGCTGCCTCCTCTTCCCCCGCATGTGGCACGAGCGGAATGAGCGCGATGAGCGTGTTCATTTCAGCCCGTTCTCCGGCAAGGTGCACCCCGGTCCACTCTACACCGACATCGGCTTCTGGGATGTCCACCGCACGCTCATGCCGCTCCTCACCCTGATCGCGCCCGATCTACTCGCGGACATGATCGAGGGATGGAACAACGTCTATCGCGAAGGCGGTTGGTTGCCGAATTGGGCCAGCCCCGGCTACCGCGACTGCATGGTGGGGTCGCACAGCAATATTGTGATCGCCGATGCCTACGCCAAAGGCATTCGCAACTTCGATGTCGAGACGGCCTATGCTGCTGTTCGCCAGAACGCGCTGCGCGACCCCTTCTCCAACGCCTACGGTCGCAACGGTCTCTCCGACTACCTCGAGCTTGGATTTGTGCCCTCCGACCGCGTTGAGCACGCGGTGGCCCGCACCACCGACTACGCTTACAGCGATGCCGCTCTGGCGGCATTGGCCGAAGAACTCGGTCACTCAAAGGACGCCGCCCGCTTCCGTGCCCTCGCGTTCAACTACCGTAATCTCTTTGATAGCGACACCGGGTTTCTGCGCGGTCGCAACGCCGATGGATCCTGGCGCACCCCCTTTCGTGAATTCGAGTGGTCCGCCGACTACATCGAAGGCAGTGCCTGGCAACATACCTGGGCGGTGCCTCACGACGCCGCGGGCCTGATCGAGTTGATGGGAGGGCGCGCCCCTTTCGTCGCCAAGCTCGACCAAATGCTCTCCCTGCCTCCCATCTTCGAGGTCGGCAACTATCCCACCGAAATTCACGAGATGACGGAAATGGCCGCGGCCGATTTTGGCCAATACGCCCATTCCAATCAGCCGGTTCATCACGTCCTCTATCTCTATACCTGCGCCGGTCGGCCTGATCGCACCCAACATTGGGTGCGCCGCATCGTGGACGAGCTCTACACCCCGCATTATCTGCCCGGCGACGAGGACAACGGGGAGATGTCCGCCTGGTATGTGCTCAGCACGCTGGGTATTTTCCCGCTCACGGTGGGGCATCCGGCCTACGTGCTCGGGGCCCCGCGTTTTCCCCGTGCGACCCTGCATATGCCGGAGGGGGATTTCACCATCGAAACCGACGGAGACATCTCCGCCCAGCCCTACGTTCGCGCTGTGTCACTCAATGACGCGCCGTATGATTCCCTCGAGCTTCCCCACGGGGCGATCACGTCCGGTGGCCGGCTGGTTTTCCACCTCACAGAGAGCGCGGCGATCGCCCAAAAGCGCTGCCGCCGCCCGCCCCCGTATTCCCTCTCCACTGCGCATCCCCCCCCATCCCATCAGCGCCGAGCTCCTGACTCTTCGGCGCCTAGTTCCGGGCACGCTCCCGGTGTGTTCTGACCCAAATCCCCATCTCCCTACCCCTATTCGGCTTACCGCTCCCCTACCCTAGACCATGAAACTAACCCACCTCCCCCAACTCTTCCTGCTGGGCACCCTGCTTACGCTCCCTGCCACCGTTCCTACCTCGGCTCAAACCGAGCCGACTGCCACCGCCCCTAGGTCCACCGGCACAATATCCGGTCAGATCTACAACCCGCTGCTCGGCGAATACGTGCGCAACGCGGTGATTCGTATCGAGGGCACCGGCCAAACCACGACCTCCGGTGACAGTGGTCGCTATCGCCTCACCGGTGTCCCCACCGGCTCGCACACCGTGATCGTCACCTACACGGGCTATCGCACCGAGACCGCCACGGTGTCCGTGAACGGCGATCAGACCGCCACCCGAAACTTCGAACTGCGCGGCAGTGATTTCGGTGATTCCGACGACGAGGTGCTCGTCCTGGGCGAATTTCTGGTTTCAGCCGAACGTGAAGGCATGTCCAAAGCCATCATGGACCAGCGCCGTTCCATGAACATCACCAACACGGTTTCGTCCGATGTCTTCGGTGAAGACGGCGAAGGCAACTTGGGTGAGTTTCTCCAATTTCTCCCCGGGGTGAGCATGGAGGATGACTTCGGCGAACCGCGCAACATCGGCCTCCGCGGCCTCGGATCCCAATACACCGCGGTCACCATCAACGGCATGGCCATCGGCAGTGCCGACCCCACGGCACAAAGTTCGGTCAATTCCCGTGCCTTCAGCTTCGAGAAAGCCTCGCTCAGCAGCATGGACTCGATCGAAAACGCGAAGACCACCAGAGCCAATCAGGACGCCAACCCGCCCGCCGGCACGGACAATCTGCGCACCAAAC
>CBINJL010000361.1:0-4156 GCA_966250925.1 uncultured Opitutus sp.
CAACGTCACCGTGTTGCCAACCTTCATCCTCACGCGTCGTTTCCCGGACGGCCGCACAATGCAGACGCGCCTCGAAGGATTTCAGGACGAGCAATTTTTCACCCGCACGCTCGACGCGTTGATGAGCGCCTCCCCGCCGCCATGAACGCCTTGCGCGGCATCCGCTCCGGTCGCCTGCTGGCCCTGCTGCTGGCGGCACTGCTGCTCGGTCTGCTCGCGGATGCGCTGCGCACCGAACGGGTGGTTTTCCCACGACAGGATTTGCCCGAGTTCACCATTTCGCCGGCGCCATGAATCTCCCGCTCGAACGCATCGGCCGCGGGCTCGCCGGCGGGCTTTTCCTCTGGGCCGGCGCAGTCAAGATCGTCGCCCCGGTCGACTTCCTTGTCAGCCTGTTCGCCTATCAACTGCCCTTGCCGACACTGGCGATTCGCCTGCTCGCCACCACCGTGCCATGGCTGGAAGTGTTGATCGGCGGGTTGCTCATCGCCAACCGCTGGACCGAAACCGTGCGACCGCTCTTTGCGGCGCTCTGCTTCATCTTTGTGGCCGTGCTGGTGCAGGCCGCACTGCGCGGACTCCCCATCGACTGCGGCTGCCTCGGGAGCTCCGCCCCGACAATTTTCTCCGGCCTGCCTTTTGCCCTCGTCCGCGCCGGCGCCTTGTTCGCCTTTGCGTGGTGGTTGTGCACCCGACCGCTCCCAACGGCCAAGACCCGCGCGATCGACTGAAATTATTTGGAATTGCGGGAGCAATGTCCGGAACCGCCGGGATCGTTCGTTGGGTTCAGGCATTCGCAATCACAACCCAACTCATCAAAATCATCATGGCCTCCGTCACCACCTACCTCAACTTCACCCGTGACACCGAAGCAGCCTTCGCGTTCTACAAGTCGGTTTTCGGCACCGAATATTCCTGCCCCATCATGCGCTACAAGGATGCGCCGCCCTGCGGCGATCAACCGTTGCCAGAGGAAGATGGCGAACTCGTCATGCACGTCTCCCTGCCCATTCTCGCAGGTCATGTGCTGATGGGCACCGATTCGCCGGAAGCATTCTGCCCCCAGCTCGTGGCCGGAAACAACATCTCGATCAACCTCCAGCCCGACACCCGCGAAGAAACCGATCAACTCTTCGCCGCCCTGAGCGAAGGCGGCACGGTGGAAATGCCCCTGCAGGACATGTTCTGGGGCGCCTACTGGGGCACGCTCACCGACCGCTTCGGCATCCACTGGATGTTCAACTGCCCCACGCAGTAACTCCTCCCCGAGAGACCGGTCCACTCCGGTCTCTCGCCTCATTCTCGTAATCGTTCTCGTTCTCATTCTCCACCGGCCCCGCCCACCGCCTCGTAGCTCGGGCCGATCCGGATGTCGTCGAAGTCGATCGTGCTGTCGTGGGTCGGGGCCCAACCGGCGGTGTTGCCGCCGTGGAAAGTGCTGAAATAAAAACGATCCACGCCGCTGCCGTCCGTCACGAAACGCAGTCCATCCTGCAACAGCACCCTGGCGCCGTCGACCCAGAGTTCCACTTCACCGTCGTGATTGTCGCCGGTGTTGATGCGCACCCGTTCCGTCACGGTGTGCCAGCGCCCGGGCGTGAAGACCACCTGCCGGCCGTCCGCTCCGATCAGTGGCAGGTCCTCGCCCCACTTGTGCGGTTTGTCCATGTGGTAGAGATAAAGCACAACCTGGCCTTCGCCACGCCACATCAGCCGCGCGGTGAAGCCGTTCGTGCCGTCGCAGGTCATGCCACCGCTGCACAAGCGGCCCGATCCCAAGCCAGGCAACTTCCCTCCCTGCGAGGTCGTGCCCCACGAAAACCCTTCGCCGACGCGCAGTCGATAGGACGCGAAATACTCGCGCTGCGGCGGCAATTGCAGCGCGATCTGCGCCCCGGTTTCCCGCGGCCCGACACCACCCGAGGGATAGGTCACGCGCAACGCACCGTCCGCCACGTGGACGCGACCGTCGTTGAATCCCTGCGCCCAATCACCGGTCTCGGCACCATCCCGCCGCCAGTCCGCCGCCGTGTAGGGCGAGCTATCTTCATGGGCTGAAAATCCGAAGTGCCGGACATAGGGAGTCGGTTCGCCGACTTCCGTTTCACTGACATTTTCCGCTGCGGACACCAGTCCGGTCAGACTCAGGCAACTGCCCAAAAGCAGCCGGGAAACACAAGGGGTAAGGCGAAGCATGCCGCCGCAGTAAACGCATCGCACGCCCCATGGCCAGCCGCCGAATCGCCGCCGTTAAACGTATTCCCGCCTGACCCGCCGCAGGTGGAAATTGACCCGCGTCGGGTGGAGATTGCCGCCCGCGGTTTGCGATACTCGACCCATGATTGACGCCGTCCCATCGAACCCGCGGCTCGCGACCCGGCCATGAAAACCCACGTCGCTCCCATCGTCTGCGAAATCGTGGCCCCCGCCGCCGCCCATGCCGGCGTGCTGGCCGAAGTCGCCGCGGCCTGCGCCCGCGATGTCGGGCAACCGCTCGATGTGCGCACTCTCGATTGGAGTCGGCCGCACACCAAAAACCTTCCCGCCACCCTCACGTTGCATTTGCCCGCCGCGCTCGCGTCCAGCCAGCACGAGGTCTGGTGCCTGGCCTGCCGGCTGGCCTGCTTCTGCCCGTCCGCCCGGGTGAGCGTGCTGGTGCTGGGCGCCGACGCGTTTCAAGCCGCGCCCCCATCCTCCTCCGCCTCGGCTCCGACCGACGACGATTCCTTCGCCGCCCGTTCCGCATGATTCCCCCGCCCTCCCGCTCCACCGGGTTTTCATCCACCTTCCGCGCCAATCGCTGTTTTGCCACCACCGCCGATGGCCGCATCCCGATCACGAACGACTGGCAACGGCTTCTACGCGCCGTGACCGGGCCGCGGCCGGTGGCGCTGCAGTCACGCCACACCAGCGCGCGGTTGATCCGACTCGCACCGCTGCCCGTCGACGCCGTCGTTTCGCATGGTCTCACCGATGCCGCCTGCCACCTGCAGGTCGACCTCGACCGGATCACCGAGGTCGCCGGACGACTCGAACCGTGTCCCTGTTGCGACTCGCCCGGCCGTATCGAATTTTTCAATACCGTGCATTCGGAATGCCTGCAACTGTGCGCGCCCGCCGGCCAAACCCCCGCCGACTGGGCCCGAACCCTATCCGGACTCGTCGACGGCGCGCCGGGTGACCTCCGGGCCGACCCGACGAGTGGCCATCGCCACACCCTGCCCCTTGCCGCCGCACCGCAGCTCGGCCGCACCGCGGATGTCCGCCGCCTGGTCGACTTCTGCGCCGCGTGGGGCGATTCCCATCTCGCTCTCGCGGTCACCCTGCAGACCGACAGCGTGCGGCACACCGAGACGTTCGTGCCCGAGTGCTCCCGCCTCGCCGGTCACCTGTTTCAACTCCGCGGCGACGCCGCGACCCTGCAACTCAGCCTCCCGACCGTCGCCGAACTTCGGGGCACCGCCAATGCGTTGGAGGCCATCAATCCCGATGGCGCCCGGTTGCTCGCCTTCACTCCCGCCGCCTCCGACGCCACCACGGCTGATCTCTGGCGTGAAGCACTCTCACGGATGTTTTCCGCCTGAGCAGCACTCTCGATTCAACTCTTAATCACATCTTCCCTATGGCCTCCCTCCACATCTGTTTCGCCACCATGACCGGCAACGCGGAAACGCTCGCCGGCGAAGCGCACGAACGTGCTGTCGCCGACGGACTCGACGCCGAATTGGTCAATCTCATCGACATCAAAGCCGACGGTCTCACCGCCATGCACCGGGCGCTTTTCGTCGTCTCCACCTGGGGCGACGGCGATCCGCCCGATGACGCCGAGCCCTTCTGGCAGGATCTCGAAACGGCCGAGCTCGATCTCTCCGGCCTCACCTATTCGGTGCTCGGACTCGGGGACAAGGACTACCCGGATTTCAACGGGTTTGCCCGCAAACTCGACGCACGTCTCGCCGCGCTCGGCGCCCGCCGTTTAACGGAACGCTTCGAAGCCGATCTCGATTTCGACCCGACGTTCTCCGCCTGGACCGACGCCGTCTTCGCCCAGCTCGCCGCTCGCGAAAACGCGGCGCAGTGAGAGGATTTTCACAGGAGGAAACGGCGAATAGCGGAAGCTCGATTCGTAGGGGCTCCGGTCGCTGAGCCCGCGGCA
>CBINJL010000362.1:0-4135 GCA_966250925.1 uncultured Opitutus sp.
GGGCCCACTGGATGTTGTTGGCCTCGTCGAAACGGGCCTTGAGTTCGACCAGCGCGGTGACCTGTTTGCCGTTGCGGGAGGCGTCGATCAACGCCCGCACGATGGGCGAATCGCCGCTGGTGCGATACAGCGTCTGCTTCATCGCAAACACCTGCGGATCGTGGGCGGCGAGGGTGACAAAATCCACCACCGGCTCGAAGCTATCGTAGGGGTGGTGCAGCAGCACATCGCGGGCACGCAGGATGTCGAACGGCGGCACGCCGGGACGCAGGATGGGCGAGGCGACGGGGTGGAACGGCGCAAACTTGAGGTCCGGCCGATCGATCTCGGTGAGGCTCATCAGGCGCAGCAGATTGAGCGGTCCGCCGAGTCGGAAAACGTATTCGTGCGACAACTGCAGGTGGTTGCAGAGCGTATCGAAAATCTCGTCGTCGACGCCTTCTTCGATCTCCAGCCGCACCGCCGCGCCGCGCTTGAGGTTGCGCAGTTCGGCTTCGATCGTCTTGAGCAGATTCTCCGCTTCCTCCTCGTCGATGTAGAGGTCGCTGTTGCGGGTGACGCGGAAGGCGTGGGCGCCGTTGATGCGGTAGCCGGGGAAGAAGGCGTCGGCGCAGAGCTTGATGATCTCGCTCAGGAAAATGTAGGTCCGGTGTTCGGCGCCTTCCGGCTCGATGCGCACGAGACGGGGCAGGATGCGCGGCACCGGCAGAATCGCGGCGTGGCGTTCGATCTCGGGCGTCTCGGGATCGTCGAGCGAGACGATGACATTGAGCGTCTTGTTGCCGAGCTGGGGAAACGGATGAGCCTGGTCGAGCCCGAGCGGCGTGAGCACAGGGAACACCTGCTCCTCGAAATACTGACGCACCCAGGTGAGCTCGTTGGGCGTGAGCTCGTCGGCCGATTTGAAATGGATGCCTTCGTCGGCCAGGGCCGGCACAAGTTCGTCGTGCCAGGCGCGGTATTGGTCGTCGACGAGCGATGCGACGACGGAGTGGATGCGACGGAGCTGCTCGCGCGGGCCGAGACCATCGAAGCCGGATTTTTCCACCCGGCTCTCGACTTGTTGAATGAGACCGGCGACGCGGATTTCGAAAAACTCGTCGAGGTTGGAACAGACGATGGCGAGGAACTTGACGCGTTCGAGCAGTGGGTTGGCGCGATTGCGCGCCTGCTCCAGCACGCGTCGGTTGAACGCCAGCCACGACAGTTCGCGGTTGAAATACGCCGCCTTGGTCGGTTTGCCCGCGCGCATCACCGGCTTGGTGCCGCAGACCGGAATCGAGACGCCGTCGGAATCCACCGGCGGAGCGGCAATGGGGCGACGGGATTGCGGGCGGGAGGTGGGCATGAGGCGACGAAAAGGCGGCATAGTATCAGGCCGCGGCGCCTAAACCAGAAATTTGGGTGAGTGACGGCGAGTTGTCACAAATCGGTGGCAAAGCACTCAGCGCGCCAGCCAGCGTTGCAGGTGCCGGCGCAGTTGCTCCCGCGCACGATACAGGCGGGTTTCCACCGCTTTGGGCGTGGCGCCGATGATCTCGGCGATTTCGGCGTGGGCCAGGTGTTCGTATTCGGCCAACACCACCACTTCGCGCAGATGATCCGGCAGCGCGGCGATCGCGTCGCGCACGGCGGCGGTGGTTTCCGCGACCTCGGTTTCAACCCGCGGGCTCGTGTCATGGGCGGTTTCCGGGGCGGCCTCGAGCGCCACCATCGGTCGTCGGCCGCTGCGGCGCAGGTGATCGCGCAGCAGGTTGAGCGCGATCTGAAACATCCAGGTGGAAAAGCGGCGGCGGGTGTCGAAACGATCGCGATGGCGATAGATGCGCACGAATGTTTCCTGAGCGAGGTCGAGCGCGTCAGCTTGGGATAACGTGTGGCGCAACAGGTAGCCGCGCAGCCGCGTCTGCCAGCGCAACATCAGTCGGTCCAACGCCGCGTCGTCGCCGCTTTGCAACGCGGCCATATCGGCCCGATCGTCCGTGCTCTCGCTCATCGCAGCCCGAACGGCTCGGTGTGGGCGTGGGCTTCGACCCGCGGCCCGATGAGGGCGAGATAACGTTTTCCCTGTGCGGGAGCCATCTCGGCCGCGACCGCCTGCAGATGAGCGCGGGTGGCATCGTGACAGGCGACTTGCAACGTCTGCAAATGCGCCATCGCGGCCGCGCGGGCGGCGACGGAATCCGCCTGGGTGAGCGCGGTGTTGGCTTCTTCAATGGCCAGACAATGGGCGGCGCACACCGGTTCGTAGGCCTCGTGCAGGGCTGCGATGCGATCAGCCTGGGCGGGACTTAAATCGAACTCCTGCGTCAGCCACGCCAATTCGGTTCCGGGTGGCAGCGAGGCCGGAGTGGCGAACTGCCGCGTGCACCAGAACGCGGCGCCGCCGGCGAGCACAGCCACGAGGAGAAGCGGGACGATGCGTTTCACGACGAAAGGGAAGAAGCGCTCTGCGCCATCAATGATGGACGTGGCCGGTGGCGGTCACGCCGGCGGCGGTGCGTTGCACGGGATCGATGTTGCGCGCATAGGCGTCGGCCATGCTGTCGCGGACCTGGCTGCGATTGACCGACATCGCGGCGGCGACACCGAGGACCACGGCCAGTCCGGCGGCGAGTGGCAGAGCGAGGGGACGTTGCAGGAACGCCAGCAGTCCGTGCGCGGGCAACGGTGCCGCGGTTGTCGTGGTTGTCGCAGCGAGCCGGCGTCGCACCTCGGTGGCGAAATCCGCGGCGGGCGCGGGCGTGGGTTGCCAGCGTTGCAGCAGCGAGGAGAGGGGATCGGGCGACGTCATGCGTGGTGTTACGCTGAAGGACATCATTCCCCCTTGGCAATTTTGCGAAGAATCGGGGCTGAAATTTCAGGCCTCGGCCGAGCGCGAACAGACGGATTTTACCGTTTGTTGATGCTTAACAGTGACACACGATCAACCGGTCTGGATTGAGAACCGGGCAGGGAGTGTTTGGGTAACTAGCTATGAGCGGAGCGTGACCGTCGCGGGATGCGCTCGGCTCTTTGCTGCCCCCTTTCCCGTTCTATCCCCCTTTCGGTTCCCTGCATGTTTTTTTGTCGTTCCATCGCTGTTCGCGCGGCTGCGCGCCGGGCGGTTCGTTATGCCGCCCTCGGCGCGTTGCCCATCCTGAGTGCGCACGCCAGTTCCGTTGCCACGCCGGCGGCGGCGGAAGCATCGGACGAATCGGCGTTGCTGGCATTTCGCCGCGATATCGAGATCACGCTCGATGAGTTTTGCTACGACTGCCACGGCTACGGCGGTGACAAGGGCGGCGTGGTGCTCGACGGGTGGAAGGACGACGAGGACATTCGTGACAACGCGCTCTGGCTGCGGGTCCTGCGCAACATCCGCGGAGGCATCATGCCGCCGCCGGACGAACCCCAGCCCTCGGCCGACGAGCGCGAGGCCATTGTGGCGTGGATCAAGGAAAAGGCCTTCCGGCTCGATCCGGCCCAGCCCGATCCGGGCCGTGTCACCGTGCGCCGCCTCAACCGGGTCGAATATCGCAACACGGTGCGCGCGTTGATCGGCGTCGATTACGATACGGCGGTGGAGTTTCCGGCCGACGACACCGGTCATGGTTTCGACAACATCGGTGACGTGCTGACGATTTCGCCCATGCTGCTCGAAAAGTATTTCGATGCGGCGCAGAAGATCGTCGATGCCGCCGTGCCGCGGCAGCCGCTCGTGCCGCCGTTGCGGACGTTGTCCGGGGACGCGTTTGTCTCCACTGT
Organism: uncultured Opitutus sp.; assembly: GCA_966250925.1. GTDB lineage: Bacteria > Verrucomicrobiota > Verrucomicrobiia > Opitutales > Opitutaceae > Actomonas. The sequence goes on from CBINJL010000362.1 coordinate 3,748, forward strand.
GGAAATCGCGCCGCCCGCTCCGACTGCGGCCGCAGGCGACGAGGAGGAGTCGGTGGCACAGGCGGTCGACGTCACCTTGTGGCAGGCCGGTCGCAAAGCAGAAGGCGGGGCGCTGGACCTGTTGTATTATCAACCTGCGGCCCTGGCGGCGAACTTCACGGCCGAACATGCGGGCGACTACGAAATTACGCTCAATTACCGCGCGCTCGAGCGTTACGTGGACAACCAGTTCGATCTCAACAAATGCCGCCTCGTCGTGCGCATCGATGGCGAGGTCGTGCTCGACAAGGAAATGGTGCGCGAGGGCTACGGGCGCGAGTTTTCCTACACCTTTCCGCAATCCTGGCAGGCGGGTGGTTCCTGCCACAGATGTTTGTCGCGAGTCGCG
>CBINJL010000363.1:0-4127 GCA_966250925.1 uncultured Opitutus sp.
GAGAATCTGGATGGAAACGTCGTCGGGAATACGGTTTTCCTCGATCAGGCGGCGGCAGAAATCGAATTCGATCTGGGAGGCTGACGGGAAACCGACCTCGATCTGCTTGAAGCCGATGCGCACCAGCATGTCGAAATACTCGAGTTTTTCGGACACGCTCATCGGTTGGGCGAGGGCCTGATTGCCGTCGCGCAGATCGACGCTGCACCACTGTGGTGCGGCGGTCAGGGTGCGGTTGGGCCATTGGCGGTCGGGCAAATCGACCACGGCCAACGGCCGGTATTTGGAAGCAGGGGAAACGGACATGGAAACGGAAAATGAGCTCTTAGCGTGAAAGGGAGAAAGGGAAGGGAAAAGCCCGCAATTCACCCGCGTTGATGGCGGGAAGCGGCTGCTCGGGGGGCAAATACGGACGCACAATCAGTCCCGCACGGGGACCCTCTCGGATCGTGCGTCTAGCTAAGTCGTAGCGGAAGCAGCGCGGTTGCGAAGAATCGCATCGTGCAGGGGTTATCGGCTCGGGGGGCGGCGGAGTCAAGGAGCCGGGCGAAATTCCGCGGCGGCGTAACCGGTTTGGTGACAGCGCGTCTTGATTCCCGTGTATGCAGTCCTTTGCCTTCCTTCATGCCGCCTGTTGACGAGCCGTTCGATTTCAGGGCTTGCCTGGATCTTGTGCGCGCCGGCGACGATGGGGCGGCTCGGGATCTGGTGGAGGAGCTGTATCCGCTGGTCATCAAAATCGTGCGCGGTCGGCTGCCGCGCTGGGTGGGCGAGGAGGATCTCGCCCAGGAAGTCTTCCTGAAAATGTTTACCCGACTCGAACAGTATCGCGGCGATGTGCCGTTTCCGCACTGGATCTCCCGGATTGCGGTCACGACCTGCATCGACCACCTGCGCAAACAACAGCGCCGGCCGGAGCTGCGTTGGGCGGATCTCTCGGAGGACGAGGCCACGGTGCTTGATGCCGTGACGGCGGATGAATCAGCCGAAGAGGCCGGTGAAGCGTTGGCCGCCCGCGAACTGCTGGGCAAACTCCTCGACCGTTTGAAACCGCAGGATCGGCTGGTCATTCAACTGCTCGATCTCGAGCAGAAGACGCTGGCCGAGGTGAGCGAACTGACGGGATGGAACACCACTCTGGTAAAAGTGCGGGCGTTTCGCGCCCGTCGGAAGTTGCAAAAACAATTGGAAAAACTCGAAGCTGAGGAACGCGTATGAAGTCGTCCCTGAAAACCCTGGAACGTTTGCTGGCCCGGGCACGCGCTGTGGGCACGGAAGCGGCGGACCCCGTCACGGCGCCGCCGGGCTTTGCGACGCGGGTCATTGCCCATGCCCGCATCGGTCGCCACCGCGCCGAAGCCGCCTGGTGGCAACTCGTCGAACAACGCGGCATGCGGGTGCTTGCCGCCGCCGGAGCGCTCGCGGTGCTGAGCGTCATCTTCAATCTCGGAGCGGTCCTGCAGGACATCGAGCAGGACGTGCTCGCGGTTGATGATCCCATCGCGCTGGTGGCCGATCTGCAGTCATGAACGCCGCGCGTCATTGGTTGTTTTGGGTGGTGTTGCTCGGCGTGTTTTTAGCCGGCGGGGTGGTGGGCGGACTCGTCTCGCTGCGCGTGGCCAAGTCGATCGTCGAGCGCGGCCGCGGTCCGGACCAGTTTACCCAGCGGCATCTGGAGCGCCTGGCCGATGGACTTGAGCTTTCCGAGGAGCAGCGGGCGAAAATCAAGCCGATCGTGGATCGCACCTTTGAGACCTTGCATGGCTATCGTAACGACAGCGTCGCGGCCATGCGGGCCATGGAAAAACAGATCATGGCCGAGCTCACGCCCGCGCAGCGCGAATCCTACAACACCATGCAGCAGCAGGCGCGGGAACGCTGGCAACGGTTGATGGAGCGCCGCGAATCGGAGAAAGCGAAACGCGATCTCGACCGCCCGGACGGCCCGCCGCCGCCTCCGCCGCCCAGCGGGAGTCGTCCGCCGGACAGTTTCGGTCCCGGCCCGGGCGGTCCGCCTCCGCCGCCACCCGACGGTGACACGCCGGTAGCGCCCTGAACCACCGGTCGGTCCGGCGGCTGCAAGAGCGATCTTGTGCCCGCCGCATGAGCGCACTTTCTTGCCGACCATGGCTTCGCCACTTGCGGGCAAACGCATCGTTCTCGGAATTACAGGGTCCATCGCAGCTTACAAAGCGGCGGACCTGACCAGTCAGTTGCGCAAACTTGAGGCGGAGGTCCATCCTGTGCTTACCGCCGGCGGGGCCGAGTTCATCACCCCGCTGACGTTGCGCACCTTGGCGCGCCGTCCGGTGGCGACCGATCTCTGGCAGGAAGGCGATGGCTGGCAACCGGGCCACATCGAGTTGGCCGACAATGCCGACTTATTGGTTGTGGCGCCGGCCACCGCCAACGCCATCGCGCAATTTGCCCATGGTCTCGCGCCCGATTTCTTAAGCTCACTCTACCTGGTGGCGCGTTGCCCGGTGCTGATTGCCCCGGCCATGAACGGCAAAATGTGGAGCCATCCCGCCACCGTGACCAACGTGGCGACGCTGCGTGGGCGCGGGGTGGAGTTTATCGGACCCGAGTCCGGCATGCTGGCCTGCGGTTACGAAGGCGAGGGCCGGTTGTGGCCGGTGGAGGGCATTGTGCGTCGGATTGGCGAAATCCTGGCGCCGGACCCCGACACCGCCTGAACGCGTTTTTCGCCTCACTTCGTTTTACCCCTTCTCAATAGCACCCCGTATCCGCCGTGGCCGCCAAATCCTCCAGCATCCTCTTTTTCGCCTACGGCGCGCACATGGCCACGGCGCGGATGACGGCGCTCGATCCGGCGTGTGAAAAGATGGGACTGGCCCGGGCCGATGGCCAACGACTGAGCTTCACCGCCGACGGTTATGTCAATCTGCTCCCACAGGCGGACGCCCGGGTCTGGGGCGTCCTGTGGCTCGTGCCGGCCCCACGCATGGCGGATCTCGATGCCTGGGCCCGGAGTCGGGGACTACGGCGCAGTGTGATGTTTGTCGTGAGTCCGGCCGGGCCCCGCGTGCCGGCCACGGCGTATTTTGATCCGTCGGTCGCCAGTGGCGCGGCCGCACCGGGGGAAGTTGACGCCATTGTGGCCGCCGCCCGTGATGCGAAGCTCGATCGCGCCTACGTGGCGGAAGTGGAAACGTTGCGCAGTTGATTTGCGCACAACGTGAGCGTGGATTGCCGCCATCGCACCGCCGGCAAACTTTCGCATTGAATTCCGCCGAACCGCTCCGCCATGGTCCGCGTCGGCCAGGCCCCATGCATGGGCAGGCGCGCGAACTCCGCCAGGACCGGAAGGTAGCAACGGTAGCGACGTTCTCCCAGTGCCGTGGTGTGCCTGGCCACCTCCATTTATTTTGGTTTTTGGGTTTCGGAATTCCGCTTCGGCCCCTTACTTGATCCCCTTACTTTGGCTGCAAAAGGTTACCAGGTCATTGCCCGCAAGTGGCGCCCGCAGACGTTTGCCGACGTCGTCGGTCAGGATCACGTGGTGCGCACGCTGCGCAACGCCATCGCCCGCGAACGCATTGCCCATGCCTACCTTTTCGTGGGGCCGCGCGGCACCGGCAAGACCTCGACTGCGCGCATTTTTGCCAAGGCGCTCAACTGCACCGACGGTCCCAAGGCCGACTTCGATCCAGCCGATCCCGCCTGCCAATCCATCGCCGAAGGCACGCATCTCGACGTGATCGAGATCGACGGTGCTTCCAACAACGGCGTCGATCAGGTGCGCGACTTGCGGGAGACGGTCCAATACGCGCCGGCGCAGGGGAAGTTCAAAGTCTACATCATCGACGAGGTGCACATGCTCTCGGCCGCGGCGTTCAACGCGTTGCTCAAGACGCTCGAAGAGCCGCCGGAGCACGTGAAGTTCGTCTTCGCCACGACCGATCCGCAAAAGGTGCTGCCGACCATCGTGTCGCGTTGCCAGCGGTTCGACCTCAAGCCGATTCCCGATCCGCTCATTATCGAGCGGCTGCAAAAGATCGCCGCCGACGAAGGGGTCAACGTCACCGCCGAAGCGATGGCCAGCATCGCCCGCATGGCCGACGGCGGCATGCGCGACGCGCAGTCGATCTTCGATCAGATGATTT
>CBINJL010000364.1:0-4122 GCA_966250925.1 uncultured Opitutus sp.
CCGTGAGTTTTGGCCTCATCATGTTGGCCGTCTGGTTCGCACTGGCGTTTCCGTCGGGCCGCGGGACAACGCCGCCGGGACATTAAACCTATATTCCGCAGTTGATGTTTAACGCAAAGATCGCGGAGACCGCAAAGCGCGCAAAGAAAGGCGGTAAGGAAATGGCAACAACTCCACCGCCTTTCTTTGCGTCCTCTGCGGGCCTTGCGCGCGCTGCGTTAAATTCCGATCGCGGAGTGCAGGTTAAAAAACACGCCGTCATCCCCCGCGCGATCTCGGCGGTGTTTTCGCCTTTTGCGCTCCGGTCCGCGCTTGCGCTGAAAGATTCCCGCGCCACGGTTCGTTTTTCTTGATGAAAGACGGCGAGGCCCGCGCGCCTCGTCCGCTGCAACCGCAACCCGATTCCACTCCGTCCATGGCCCGTTCCGCCCCCGCCAAAACCACCGCCGCTGCTCCCACCACCGAAGTCGCCGCCCGCAAAAACGTCGAGATGGCCATCAGCGCCATCACCAAACAATTCGGCGAAGGCTCGATCATGCGCCTCGGCGACAACACCCGCATGCAGGTCGAGACCATCTCGACCGGCTCGCTCGCCATCGACCTCGCCCTCGGCGTCGGCGGTTTGCCGCGCGGCCGCATCGTGGAAATCTACGGCCCGGAATCGTCCGGTAAAACCACCTTCTGTCTCAGCGTCATCGCCGAGGCCCAGCGCAAGGGCGGCCTGGCCGCCTTCATCGACGTCGAACACGCGCTCGATCCGAAATACGCCCGCATCGTCGGCGTGAACCTCGACGATCTGCTCGTTTCCCAGCCCGACTCCGGCGAAGACGCGCTCAACATCGCCGAAACGCTCATTCGCTCCAACGCCATCGACGTTATCGTCATCGACTCGGTCGCCGCGCTGGTGTCGAAGGCCGAACTCGACGGCCAGATGGGCGACGCCACCGTCGGCTCGCAAGCCCGTCTCATGTCGCAGGCCATGCGCCGCCTCACCGCCGTGGTCAACAAGACCAAGTGTGTCTGCATCTTCACCAATCAGATCCGCGAAAAGATCGGCGTGATGTTCGGCTCGCCCGAAACCACCCCCGGCGGCCGCGCGTTGAAATTCTTCTCCTCGGTCCGCATCGACATCCGCCGCCGCGAACAGCTCAAGCAGCCCGACGGCAAGATCATCGGCAACCGCACCAAGATCAAAATCGTCAAGAACAAGGTCGCCGCGCCCTTCACCGAGTGCGAATTCGACATCATGTATGACGAGGGCATCTCGACCACCGGTTCGATCCTCGACCTCGGTCTCGAACACAAGGTGCTCGACAAGCGCGGTGCGTGGATTTCCTACAACGGCGATCTCATCGGCCAGGGCCGCGACGCCGCCAAGGCCACCATCAAGGAAAAGCCCGCTCTCGCGAAGGAAATCATGGACGCCGTTTACGCCAAAGTGAACGTCACCGGCGGCACCAGTGTGACCGGCGACGGCGACAGCGACGGCGATTCCGACAGCGGCGCGTCGAGCGACGACTGAACCCGGCACGCGCTTCGGTGTCCCTGCCCGGTATGCGCCTGCGTTCGTTTTTATTCTCAACGGGTCGCGAACGACGCGGCCCGGCGGAATGGTTCGCACGTCTCGCTATTGTGGTGGCGATCGCCACGCCACCGCTCTGCGCGCAAAAGGACCGACGCGGCGGTGATGACAACGACGTCGTCACCGCGCCGCCGGTGCTCGTTTCCACCACGGGTGGCGGCGATACATGGACCTCGATTCCGGAGCTCATCGCCGCGGCCGAGGCCGGCAACGCCCGCGCCTGTTTCCAATACGCCCAACTGCTGGAAGAAGGTAACGGCGCCGAAGTCGCGGCCGATCCGGCCCAGGCGCTCGATTACTACCGCAAGGCCGCGGCCCAAGGTGACGGCGACGCGTTGTTTCGCATCGGGAAAATCCGTCACGACGGCCTGCTTGGCCAACGCGCCGATCCCGCCGGCGCCCTGCCCTACTACCGCCGTGCGGCGGCGGCCGGTGTGGCCGAGGCGACCTACAATCTCGGCGCCATGCACGTCAGCGGCCGCGGCGTGAAGCGCGACTACGTGGAAGGTCTCGCCTGGCTGCTGCTCGCCGCCGAACAAGGCGTCGACCCCGGTTCGGTCGAACAGGTCCGCCAACGCCTGCGCAAATATCCGGATCGGATCGCCGCAGCGGAAAATCGCGTGGCTGTTTTGAAACAGGAACTCGCCGCCATCGATCCGTCGGCGCCGATTTCGGATAAGCCGAAAACTTCCTTCGCTCCGGCCACCCCGACCCCGCGCGCCGCACCAGTTCCGGTGCCGGCGGCCCCGACCTTGACCCCGCCAACTCTGAATCCGGAATCGCCCGTGATCGGTGTCCCCAAAATCTCGATACCGGCCCCCGCGGTTCCTTCGCCTCAGCCCGAAACGGCGAATCCGTCCTGAATTTTGCGGCACACCTTCAGGGGGGGGGCAGAAAGTGTAGCCAATTAATGGATACGTGGGGCTTGAGGCTGTGATCGATGTCGGGCGATGGCCGGCCGAGTGTCGTTTCAGTCTTCCGCACGGGCGCCAAGCTCACGAAACATTTTGCGTCCGGGGCGGTTCGCGGTTCGGTCTGGCTGTTCGCATGTCTTTTCCGTCCGACACCATCGCTGCTCCCGCCACGCCTGCCGGCACCTCGGCCATTGCCGTGGTGCGCGTGAGTGGGCCGGACTGCGCGCCGTTGGCCGCGGCGATCTTTACTGCCGCCCTGCCCCCGCGGGTCGCCATCCATGCCGAATATCGGGATCGTAATGGCGAGCTGGTCGATGACGTGCTGGTGACCTTCTTCGCTGGCCCGGCTTCCTACACCGGTGAAGATGTGCTGGAAATTTCGACTCACGGGAATCCGCTGATATTGCAACTCGTTTTGGATGATTTGTTTAAGCGCGGTTGTCGCGCGGCGGAAGCCGGCGAATTCACCCGGCGGGCGTTTCTCAATGGGCGCCTCGACTTGAGTCAGGCGGAGGCGGTGATGGATTTGATTCACGCCCGCAGCGCGCGTGCGATCGCGGCGGCCGGACAGCAATTGCGCGGGAGCTTGGGGCGCCACTTGGAGGCGTTGACCGATACCCTCCTGCTGGCACTGGCGCGGATCGAAGCCTATATCGATTTTCCTGAGGAGGATCTGCCGGACGAAGACCGAGCGATTGTGCGTGATCTGTTGTCCGATGTTCTACGTGGAACGCAGCGGTTGCTGGCGACGCATCGTTACGGCGACCTGTTGCGCGAGGGGATCAAGACGGTGATTCTGGGTGAGCCGAATGCAGGCAAAAGCTCCCTGCTCAACGCCCTGCTCGGGCGCGAGCGGGCGTTGGTCAGCGACGAGCCGGGCACGACCCGGGACTACCTGGAGGAAACGGTCATGGTGGGGCCGCATTGCCTGCGGTTGATCGATACCGCCGGGCTCAATCCGACCCCGGGCGCGGTCGAAGCGCTGGGCATCCGCAAGACACATGAGCGGATCGCGGAGGCGGATCTGGCCTTGGTGGTGTTGGACGCCACGCACCCTGCCCCACCCTTGCCGGACGATATTCGCCAGCGTCTCGATCCGGCCACGACCTTGGTGATTTTGAACAAGATCGATCTGCTGGGCAACGGCCTGGCAGTGGCGGAGCCGTTGGACGGATTTGAGGCGTTGGCCCTTTCCACCCTCACCCGCCAGGGATTGGAGGAGTTGGAGGCGCGCATCACGGCGATTGCGGATCGGTTCAGACCGGCGGATGCGGCGGACCAGATTGCGATCAACGCCCGTCACGCCGATGCGTTGCGTCGCGCCCTAGAGGGGCTGGAGGCCGCCCAGTTCAATCTTGAGCGTCAAGGGCCGACGGAGCTCCTGGCCAGTGATCTGCGTGGGGTGCTCGACGCCTATGGCGAAATTGGTGGGCGGATCGACAATGAGGCCATGCTGGATCGGCTATTCGCCACCTTTTGTATTGGTAAATAAATGCGCTACAATGAGATACCTTATGATGTGATCGTCTGCGGGGCCGGTCACGCCGGCTGTGAGGCGGCTTTGGCGGCGGCGCGCATGGGCGCCTCTACCCTACTCCTTACCGGCAATATCGACACGGTGGCGGC
>CBINJL010000365.1:0-4113 GCA_966250925.1 uncultured Opitutus sp.
CACGAGGCCTCGCAGCGCGAGCTCGATGAATTCCGGGCGCAGCAGGCGGCGGTGCTGGCCGCGCGTTTTGAAACGGCGCAAAAGGAGCAGCGCATCGTGACGTTGATCCGGCAGCGTGAGAACGAGGCGGCGGCGCGCTCTCGGGCGGAATGGGCGAGGAATTATCTGATCACGATCAGTGCCGGAGCCGTGGTGGTGGCGGTGCTTGTCTTCATCGCCTACCGTTACAAGCGGCGGGCGGCGAGTCTGGCGACGCTGCGGGCGGAGCACGCGCAACTCACGATGCTGCGTTATCAGCTCAATCCGCATCTGCTGTTCAATGCGTTGAATTCGATTCGCTCGCTCGCTCTCACCGATCCGGCCAAGGCGCGCGACCTGGTGTCGCGGCTCGCGGCCTTTTGCCGCCGGGTGCTGGAGCCGGGTGACGCCACGCTGATCACTTTGCAGGAAGAGTGGGCGGGCTTGCGCGATTTTCTGGCGATTGAGCAGGCGCGTTGGGAGGACTTGCTCAAGGTGGAAAGTGAATTTGATCCCGCTGCCGCGGATTTGCTGGTCCCGCCCATGCTGTTGCAGCCGCTCGTCGAGAACGCCGTGAAATACGGTCAGCAAACCACGCCGGGCGACCTGCGCGTGCGGCTGGACGCACGGCTGGAGCGTGAGGTGTTGGTGCTGTCGGTTGCCAACCTCGGACGCTGGCTTCCGCCGCGGGCGGAGGCGTGTGATGGTTCGGTGCGGGTGGGCCTGGGAAACGTCCGTGCCCGGCTTGCGACGAGCTACGGCGACCGGGCGTCCGTGCATCCGACTGAAGTGGACGGCTGGGTGGTAGTGACCGTGCGGATACACCGTGAAGTGCTGCGCCACGCCAAGTCCGGGAGAGCGTTTTCGAGGAGCTGACATGCGACTGCCGGTTTTGATCATTGATGATGAGGCACCGGCCCGCCGCGAGCTGGCCTTCCTGTTGCGCGCCCACCCGGAGATCGAGGTGGTGGCGCAGGTCGGCAAACTCGCCCAGGCGGAATTCGCGCTGCGCTCGCTGCAACCCAAGCTCGTGTTTCTCGACATCCACCTGCTCAGCGAGAACGGGTTCGACCTGATCCCGAAGCTGTCGTCGGATGTGCGCGTGGTGTTCGTGACGGCGGACGACCGTTCCGCCGTGCGCGCCTTCCGGGCCAACGCGCTCGATTACCTGTTGAAGCCGGTCGATGCCGGGGCCTTGGCCGAGGCGGTGCGCCGGGCGTTGGGCACCGTCGCTCCCGCGGAGGAAAGCCAATCCGGTGAAAGGCTCGCGGGCGCGGACCGGGTGTTGTTGCGCGTGAACGGGACGATGCGTTTCGTGACGGCGGAGGAAATCGTGTCGATCGAGGCCTGCGGTGCCTACACGCGGGTTCACCTGGCGGACGGCACACGACCGCTCGTCCTGCGGTCCCTGAAGGCGTGGCTGGATCTGCTCAGCCCGGAAAATTTCATGCGGGTGCATCGCAACGCGCTGGTCAACCTCGCGCGCGTGGCGTGTGTCACGGCCGATGGTTTCGTGGAGCTCCGGGGCGGTGCGCTGCGGTTGGAGGCGAGTCGGCGGGAGCTGCCGGTGCTGCGCGCCCGGTTGGCGCAGGCGGGGCGCTGAGCGACCGTTCGTGCGATATTATACGCCTTTCAATAAGGTGCGATTGCACGAGCCGGGAGGGCGACCTTCCCGTCCGGTGCCATGCGCCTTGCGTCCCGCTTCCGCCTTGTTGTCAGCCTAAGCCTTGTCTTCGCGGCCGCGATCGTCCGCGCCCAGCTTCCGACCGGCGCGCAGGTCGTCGCCGGGCAGGCCGCGATCTCGCAGACGGGCAACGCCATGACGATCACCCAGGAATCGCGTCACGCCATCGTCAACTGGCAGTCCTTCAACCTCGGCGCGGAAAGCACACTGCGCCTCCAGCAATCCGGCGTCGACGCGGCGATGCTCGCGCGCGTGGTGGGCAACGATCCCTCGCGGCTCCTCGGCGCGCTGCAGGCCGACGGCAAATTGTTTCTCGTCAACCCGAACGGCATCGTGGTCGGGCAGGGCGCGGTGATCGACACCGCCGCCTTCCTCGCCTCGACGCTTGATGTCAGCGACGACCAGTTTCTGCGCGGCGGCGAACTCGCGTTCACAGGCGGCAGCGACGCCGGCATCGTCAATCTCGGCCACATCACCGCCCGCGAGGGTAATGTGATGCTCTTCGCCCACACCGTGGAAAACGCCGGCGAAATCAACGCGCTCCACGGCATCGCCGGCCTCGGTGCCGGCACGGAAGTCCTGCTCGCCTCGCCGGACGCCTCGACTTTCGTGATCAAAACCAACCTGCCCGCCGCCACGGCGGAAACGGGCGTGGAAAACTCCGGTGTCATCGCCGCCGCCCAGGCGCAACTTGAGGCCGCCGGCGGCAGCCTCTACGAACTCGCAGTCAATCAAAACGGTGTCGTGCGCGCCACCGGCTCCGCGACGGTCAACGGCCGCGTGCTGCTCACCGCAGGCGGCGGCACGGTCGGCGTGAGCGGCGATGTCTCCGCGCGCAACGCCGATGGGTCCGGCGGTGAAATCCTCATCGGCGGCGAGTATCGCGGCGCGAACGCGGCCATCCCCAACGCCGCGCGCACGGTCGTGGGTGAGACCGCCCTGCTCGACGCGGGCAGCGGCGGGCGTGCGATCGTCTGGGCCGACGACGCGACGACCTTTCTCGGCCGCATTGTCACCGGCGGCGATCGGGCGGGATTCGCGGAAGTCTCGGGTCGGCACCTTCTCGATTTCCGCCCCGCCGCGACGTTCGACCTCGGCCGCGGCGGCACGCTGCTCCTCGACCCCGATGCCCTCTACGTCGGCCTCTCCGATCCGGGCGACGCCGACTCCTTCCTCGCCGTCACGACACTCCAGAATCAGCTCGCCGCCTCAAACGTCATTCTCGACACCTCCACCTCGACCGGCGACATCATCTTCAATGACGCGGTGACGTGGGCGACGGACCACGCGCTCACCGTGAAGTCCGGCAACAACATCAACCTTTACGCCGATATCACCGGCGGCGCCGACAGCACGCTCGCCCTCTACACCGGACCGACAGCCCGCGCCCCCTTGGAGTCCGGCCAGCCCGACATCAACGGCGAGGCCAATCTGGATAGCGCCGCGACCATCACGGTCGGCACGCTCATCTACGGCACCAACGGTGACGCCGACCCCGGGGCGGGCTACACGCGCGACACCCCGGCGGGCGCCGGCACGTTCTTCGCCGACGGCAACCTCAACGTCGGCACGCTCGAACTCGACCTCACCCACGGTTCGGCCGGCGTCTCCACCGACGGTGCGGACAATACCATCGGCGCTTTCCGGGCCACGGGCGACGCCGACTTCGGCGCCTACTTGGTCAACCACCACGGCGACCTCGACGTCACGCTCAACTCCACGCAGGTCGATGGCGGTTACCTGCAATTTTTCACGCCCGGCAACCTCACGCTCAAGAGCGGCAGCAGCCTGGCCTTCACGTCGCCCGGCAACGTCATCCTCGCCTCGATGGCGGGCAACGTCATCAATGAAGCGGGCGCAGATGCTTTTGGCGACAATGCGCGCTACCTCATCTACTCCGATTCGCCGGCGGACACGGTTCGCGGCGGACTGACGCCCGACGCCTACGTTTTTGAAACAGCCTACGATTCCCCGGGAGACGACTTCGGGGGCGATCGCCTGTCGCGCATCATCTATGCGGGCGGGCAGCCGACGCTCACGATTTCGGCGGTCGACCAAACCCGCCTTTACGGTGACGCCAATCCGGCGTTGGCGGTATCCGGCGCCGGATTTGTCGACGGCGATACCTTGGCGACCGCGACGACCGGCAGCGCGACCGTGGCCACTTCGGCGACCGTGCTGTCCGATGTCGGCGATTACGGCATTTCAGTCTCGGCCGGTTCGCTGGCCTCGTCCCTTTACGCGCTGGCCTACGCGCCGGGCACGCTCCGGATCACCCCGGCTCCGCTTGCCATCGCGATCGACGCGGCAACCCGTGTCTACGGCGATGCGAATCCCGTCCTGACCGCGACGTTCACCGGTCTCAAGAATTCGGATACGGAGGCCAGTGCCGGCACGCTCGACCTCACGAC
>CBINJL010000366.1:0-4111 GCA_966250925.1 uncultured Opitutus sp.
GATCGCGAACTGGACGTTCATCAGGCCGACGACGTTGAGCGCCTTGGCCAGCGAAAGGGTCGCCTCGCGCACGGTGCGGATCATCTCACGGCCGAGGGTATGCGGCGGCATCACCATGGCGGCGTCGCCGGAATGCACGCCGGCGAACTCGATGTGCTCGAGCATGCCGCCGATGATGGATGTATCCCCATCACTGATACAGTCGACGTCGAGCTCGATGGCGTCCTCGAGGAACTTGTCGATCAGCACCGGCTTGTCAGGCATCACGTCGAAAGCCTGACGCACGACACCGCGGAACTCCTCTTCGCTGTAAACGATGAACATGCCGCGGCCGCCGAGCACGAAGGACGGGCGCAGGAGCACCGGGAATCCCAGTTCCTTGGCGGCGGCAATGGCCTCAGCCTCGGTCATCGCAGTGCGGTTGGCCGGCTGCTTGAGTCCGAGCTTGTTGAGGATGGCGGCGAATTGTTTCCGGTCCTCGGCCGCGTCGATCATCTCGGGCGAGGTGCCGATGATGTTGACCCCGCGGGCCTTGAGCGCGGTGGCGAGATTGAGCGGCGTCTGGCCGCCGAACTGCACGATCACGCCGTCGCACTTTTCCTGCTCATAAATTTCCAAAACGTCTTCGAGCGTGAGCGGCTCGAAGTAGAGTCGGTCGGACGTGTCGTAATCGGTCGAAACGGTCTCCGGATTGGAGTTCACCATGACGGTCTCGAAACCGATTTCGCGCAGTGCAAAACTGGCGTGCACGCAGCAGTAGTCGAACTCGATGCCTTGGCCAATACGGTTGGGCCCGCCGCCGAGAATCATGATCTTCTTGCGATCCGAAGGCATGATTTCGTTTTCGTCGCCGTAGCTGGAATAGTAATACGGCGTGAAGGCCTCGAACTCGGCCGCGCAGGTGTCGACCAGACGATAGGTCGTGTTGACTCCGCGTTCCTTGCGGGCGGCGCGCACGGTGTCCATGTCGCTGCCGAGAATGTGGGCGAGTTGGGCGTCGCAGAACCCGAATTGTTTGGCGCGGCGCAGTTGGGTGGTTTCGACCCCCTCGACCGACTGGCCCTTGAGGCCCTGCTCCATTTCGAAAATTTGATGAAGCTGGTGCAGGAACCACGGATCGATCTTCGTCAGTTCAAACACCTCATCGATGGTCATGCCGTCGAGGAAGGCGTAGCGGATGAAGAACACGCGTTCGGGATTGGGCGTGGCGAGCTTGGCCACAATGAGGCTGCGATCCGGCGGAGTGTCGTCACCGAATTTGCCGCCGCCGCCAAAACCACGGGCGCCGATTTCGAGCGAGCGCAGCGCCTTCTGCATCGATTCCTTGAAGGTGCGACCGATGGCCATGGCCTCACCGACCGACTTCATCGCGGAGGTCAGCGTCGGCTCGGAGCCGGGAAACTTCTCGAAGGTGAAGCGCGGGATCTTGGTGACGACGTAGTCGATCGTCGGTTCGAACGACGCCGGGGTCAGCCGGGTGATGTCGTTGCGCAGCTCGTCGAGCGTGTAACCGACCGCGAGTTTGGCCGCGATCTTGGCGATCGGGAAACCGGTCGCCTTCGACGCCAGCGCCGACGAGAGCGACACGAGCGGATACATCTCGATCACGACATGACGGCCGGTCTGCGGGTCGACGGAAAACTGGATGTTGGAGCCACCGGTCTCGACGCCGATTTCGCGGATGACCGCAAACGACGCGTCGCGCATGGCCTGAAATTCCTTGTCGGTCAGCGTCATCGCCGGCGCCACCGTGATGGAGTCGCCGGTGTGCACGCCCATCGGGTCGAAGTTTTCGATCGAGCAGATCACGACGCACTGGTCCTTGTGATCGCGCATAACCTCCATCTCGTATTCCTTCCAGCCGAGGAGGCATTCCTCGACGAGGACCTCGTTGACCGGCGAAAGGTCGAGGCCGTTGGCCACGATTTCCTCAAACTCCTCGACGTTGTAGGCAATGCCGCCGCCGGAACCACCGAGGGTGAAAGACGGGCGGATGATGAGCGGCAGCGTGCCGATTTCAGCCATCGCCTCGCGCGCTTCGGCCATCGAATTGACCGTGCGGGATCGCGCGACATCGAGGCCGATCTTGAGCATGGCCTGCTTGAAGAGTTCGCGGTCCTCTCCCTTGTCGATCGCCTCGGGTTTGGCGCCGATCATTTCCACGCCGTATTTTTCCAAGATGCCCTTTTCGTGCAGGTCCATGGAAAGGTTGAGCGCGGTCTGGCCGCCCAACGTGGGCAGCAGCGCTTCGGGACGTTCCTTGGCGATGATCTTCTCCAGATACTCGACCGTGAGCGGCTCGATGTAGGTCACATCGGCAAACTCCGGGTCGGTCATGATCGTAGCCGGGTTGGAGTTGACCAAGATGACTCGATATCCCTCCTCCTTCAGGGCTTTGCACGCTTGGGTGCCGGAATAATCGAATTCGCAGGCTTGGCCGATCACGATGGGACCGGCGCCAATGATGAGGATGGATTTAAGATCGTCGCGCTTGGGCATGGCGTAAGCGCCCGAAACGGTTGGCCCCGGGCGCATGGGGCGCAAGCGCGAATCCATAAGCCGGTCGTCAGCATCCCGCCTGCCCTGCCCGGTTTTACAAAATCCTACCCGGCAGCTCAGCCCAACGTCGCCGCGTCGACCCCGAGAACGCGGGCAGCCTCCGCCCGGTCGCCCCGGCAGGCCCGCAGCACCATTTCGACGTATTGCCGGCGATGATCGGCCAGATACACGTCGAGCGTCGGCCATTGCCCGAGATCGACCAGACGCAGCGGTAGTTGATCGGCGCCAATCATGCGCGCTTCGGTGGTGGCGGCGATGCGCGTCACCACCTGGCTGAGCTCAAGCATATTGCCCGGCCAACGGTAATTTTCGAACACGCGCAGGGCATCAGGAGCAAACTCGATGAGTTTGGCGTCGAAATGGGGATTGGTGGACTTTTCCAACACCGAGCGAATCAACGCCGGCAGGTCAGCCAAGTGCTTGCGCAACGGCGGCAACGTCACCGGCAGTGAAGCGACACGGTAAAACAACTCGTCGTGAAACCGGCCTTCGTCGGTCATCATTTCGAGATCCTCCGAGGTCGTGCAGACGAGCCGGAAACGATGGGCGGTGTTGCGCAGCACGCTGACCAGCTCGGGCTGCATCTCGAGCGGCAACGCTTCGAGATGCTGCAACACGAGCGTGCCGCCGGAGGCTTGGTGCACCCATTCACCACCGGCGCCGTTTTCGCCCATCAGGCCTTTGCCAAAATTGGTTTCGGAGCTGAGCGCACAGTCGATCCGCACCAGTTGCGCGCCTTCGTCGGCACTGCAGGCATGCAGGATTTCCGCCACGAGATCCTTGCCCGTGCCCGGTTCGCCCTGCAGGAGCACGGGCGTGCGGGCGCCGGCGAGGCGTTTGATCTGCTGGCGGAGCCGCTGGCGTTCGCGCGAATCGCCGACCAGGCGTGCTTCGAGATCGGCGGCGTCGATTTCCGGCGCGGCCGCGTGCAGGCGTTTTTGTTGAAACTCGCGAAACTCGATCCCGCGGCGCAGCGTGCCGATCAATTCATCGACCCGAAACGGTTTCTGCAGGTAATCGAAGGCGCCGTATTTGAGCGCCTGAATCGCACTCTCGGTCGAAGCGTAGGCGGTCATGATGATGACCACCGCGCTCGGATCGTAGGCCTTCAATTGCTTGAGCAGGGTGATGCCATCGACCGGTTTCATGTCGATGTCGGCCAGCACGAGGTCGAACCGTTCCTGCTTGTAGCGCGCCAGCCCCTTTTCGCCATCCGTCGCAAACGCGGTCGAGAAGCCGGTCGGTTGGATCACCGCATCCAGCATCTCATGGATGGAAAGCAAGTCGTCGACGATGAGAACGGAAGGCATGGGCGGAAAAGAGGCGCAGCGAATGAACGCCCCGGAAGAATCAGCGAGGGGCAACCCGCGACCTATTGCAAGCCGCCGGCCACCGCACCGAGTTGGAAAATCGGCAGGAACATCGCCATGACGATACCGCCCACCACCACACCGAGGAAGACAATGAGCATCGGTTCGATCAACGAGGTGAGCGCAGCCACCGTCGCTTCACACTCCGTGTCGTAGAAATCCGCGATCTTGTTCATCATGCC
>CBINJL010000367.1:0-4109 GCA_966250925.1 uncultured Opitutus sp.
ATCGCCCGCGCAATCCCGAAAACAAACCCACCGCACGCGAAGCCCGCATCCTCGCCGCAATCGAAACAGGCGATCTGGAGGACTACTTCGCAGTCGACGACGAGCTCAACGAGATCGTCTACGCCCGGCCGATCATCCTCACCCAGGACTGCCTCCAATGCCACGGCGACCCGGCCAACAGCCCCACCGGCGACGGACTCGACGTGCTCGGTCTGCCGATGGAAGGGTGGAAGGTCGGCGAAACCCACGGTGCGTTCGTGTTGACCGCCGATCTCGATCGGGTCGACCGCGTCGTCTACGCCGGCATGCAACGCGGCGTCATCTGGCTGCTGCCCGTGTTTCTCCTCGTCTGCGGCGGATTTTATCTTTTCTCCCGCCGCGAAATCGATCGCCCGGTCAGCCGCGCCCTCCACGCCATCACCGTCGCTTCCCGCGAAACCGCCGTCTCCTCCGGCGAACTGGCCCACACCAGCGACGCGCTTTCCCGCGGCGCCGGCAACCAGGCCGCCACCATCGAGGAAACCAGCGCGTCGTTGGAAGAGCTCAACAGCATGGTCCGACAAAACGACGACCACGCCAACCAGGCCCTGGGCCACGCCCGGCAAACCCAGACCACCCTCCGCAACGGCCTCGAACGCATGCAGCAGATGGATCAGGCCATGCTCGGCATCCGCAGCGCCGGCGAAGAGGTTACCCGCATTCTGCAAACGATCGACGAGATCGCGTTCCAGACCAATCTCCTCGCCCTCAACGCCGCCGTCGAAGCCGCCCGCGCCGGGGAAGCCGGCGCCGGATTCTCGGTCGTCGCCGACGAGGTGCGCGCGCTCGCCCAACGCTGCGCCGCCGCCGCTCGCGATACCGCCGCCAAGGTCGGCGAATCCAACGCCCGCAGCGAGGCCGGCGTGAAACTATGCGGCCATCTCAGTCAGGAATTCGGCGTCATCGAAAAATCCGTCGCCCGCCTTTCCGAGCTGATGCGCGAAATCGCCACCGCCTCGTCGGAGCAAAGCACCGGCATCGCCCAGCTCACCCAGGCCGTCACCCAGATCGACAATGTCACGCAGGCCAACGCCGCCAGCGCCCAACAAACGGCCGCCGCCAGCGAACTGCTGAAAAACCAGACTCTCGAGCTGGAACGCGTCGTGGCCGATCTCGAAGCGCTTTTCCAAGGCACCCGGGCCGAGACCGCGCCGCCTGCGGCAGCCGTCTTTCAGCGTCTGCCCACACCACCGGCGACCAAACGGCACCCGCCGATGCCGACCCGCCGCTGACCCGTTTACGCTGCGCCGATCCACCGCCACGCTGGACTTTTGCCGAGGCATGTCCGTTGTTTCGAGCACCTGCATGGCAGACTTTCTCGACAACACCGCCCAACAAAAAACCGACCCGCTGCGCGTCGAACGCGCGTTTCTCGTCGGCGTGCAGAATCCCGACATGCACGCCGAAGAGGCGTCCGAACTCGTGGCCGAGTTGACCGAACTGGTCGAAAACCTCGGCATCTCGGTCGTCGGCCACACCATCGTCAAACTGCGTCAGCCCAATCCCTCCACGCTCGTCGGCAGCGGCAAGGTCGACGAGATCATCGGCGAGGCCCGCATGCTCGAATGCGATGTGGTCGTGTTCGACGAAGGCCTCTCGCCCGCCCAGCAGCGCAATTGGGAAAAGATCTCCGGCATCACCGTGATCGACCGGCAGGAGGTCATTCTCGATATCTTCGCCGACCGTGCCCAGACCCGCGAGGCCGTCCTTCAGGTCGCGCTCGCGCGCATGGAATATTCGCTGCCGCGCCTCACCCGGGCCTGGACCCACCTTTCGCGTCAGCGCGGCAAGGGCAAGATGGGCGGCGAAGGCGAAACCCAGCTCGAGCAGGACCGCCGCATCGTGCGCGACCGCATCACCCGCCTGAAACGCGAGCTCGCCGAAGTCCAGCAGCAGCGCGGCGTGCAGCGCCAGAAACGACGCCGCGTCCCCGTCCCCACCGCCGCCATCGTCGGCTACACCAACGCCGGCAAATCCTCCCTGCTCAACGCCCTCACCGGCGCGACCGTGCTGGCCGAGGACAAACTCTTCGCCACGCTCGATCCGACCACCCGTCAGCTCCTGCTGCCGGGCAACCAGAAACTCCTCGTCACCGACACCGTCGGATTCGTGCGCCGGCTTCCGCACGGTCTGGTCGAGGCGTTCAAGGCCACACTTGAAGAGGCGATTGTATCCGATTTTCTGATTCACGTGCTCGACGTCACCGCCCCGAGCGTGCGCGAACATCACGCCACCACCCTCGGCGTGCTGGCCGAGCTGCAGGCCGACGAACGCCCGCGGCTCACCGTTTTCAACAAAGTCGACGCCGCCACGCCCGAACAGATCAATCAGGCGCGGCTGCTCATGCCGGACGCATTGTTTGTCTCGGCCGCGACCGGCGAAGGGCTCGATGCGCTCGCCGCACATTGCACGGATTTGATCCGCGACACCTTCGGCAGCGCCGAACTGCTCGTGCCGCACGAGCGCTACGATGTCGTCGCCCGCCTGCATCAGGTCGGCCACGTGCAGAGCGAGGAAACGCTCGACGACGGTGTGCATCTGGTCGGCCGGTATCCACCGGCCCAGCACAGCTATTTCGCGCCGTTCGTCGTATCGCGCTAACCCGCCGGGGCCAGCTCGCGTTTCAACCCCGCCAGAGCCGCCGGCGTGCCGAGCACCAGCAACGCATCGCCGGCCGCCGGAGTCAGTTCGCCACCCGGACTGAGTTGACGCACGCCGCTGCGCTGGTGCCCCGCCACCTGCACCCCCAGACGCTGCGGCCAGGCGAGATCCTGCAGACGGCGGCCCACCGCCGGACTCGCCTCCGGCACCGTCATCAACTCAGCCGTCATGTCATCGAATACAGCATCATGATCGGTCTTCGTCGTCGCCTCCTCGCGCAACAACCGCCGCGCCGTTTCAATGTGTTCGTGCGTGCCCAACAGCAGCAGTTGGTCGCCGGGATAGAGGCTGACGTCGGCGCCGGGATTGGGAATGGGAAACCCGCGCCGGTTGATGCGAATGATCGTCACTTCGCACCGACTGCGCAAACCGATGCTGCCAATGCTCTGTCCGGCAAAAGCCGAATCGTCCGACAACTCCACCTCTCCCACCTGCAATCCCCACGGCGCATAGCGTCCGACCCAGGTCAGCTCCGGCGGAGTCGGCGCCTCGCCCAGCGACGATTCCAGCGTGATTTCCATTTCGCTGTGCCAGCGGATGAGCCGCCGCCAGAGCACCGCGCCGGTGATGAACAACAACCCCAGCAGGCCCGCCGCCGCCCACCAGCCGCCTTGAAACGGCAGCAGGTTCCACAGCCACAGCGCCAGCACGCCGAGCGCGCCCCACAGAAACACCGTCGCCACCGCCCCACGCGCCCGCCCCAGAGTCGGACTTTGCTGGGCGATGTAGTCGGACAAAATCATGCCCACGGCCTGCAGGTTGCGGAGAATCGCCACCAACGGCGCCAGCACCAGCAGCGCCAGCACCGCCCCCAGGGCCGCCTCCGTGCCGATCACCGGCACCGCCGTGGAGCCCCAATGCGAGGTCGCCGCCCGAAACGCCGGTTCCGCCAGCAGCATCACCGCCGTCACCAGCGCGATCTCGATCCCGATCTGCGTCACGCGGCGCCGCAACAGTCGCCACAGCAGGTTGCCGTCACGCCGACGTTGCAACGTCTCCAAAATCCGGCCGTGCATCTCCAGGGCCGAGTCCAGCAGCGGCCAGCGCCAGCCGGCGAGTTTGCGCGCGATGCCATCGCCATGCCGCACCAGCACCGGCGCGATCAACGTCGTGCCCAGCGCCGTGCCCACCGCCACCGCGAGGTAGTGCGGCGGCAACATCCCGCCATCGATGCCCAGCTGCGCGATCACAAAGGAAAACTCTCCCACCGGCGTCAGAAAGAGACCCGCCTTCAACGCCGTCAGCTTGTCGTAGCCGAGCAGCAAAAACATCGTCGCGGTCGCCAGCACGCGCAGCACGATCGCCAGTCCCAGCGCCACCAGAATCGGCCCCAGCGCCGGCGGCAGCGCCGCCACCGGAATCGACATGCCGATGGCCACGAAAAACGTCGCGCCGAACATGTCCCTCAT
>CBINJL010000368.1:0-4108 GCA_966250925.1 uncultured Opitutus sp.
CCGGCTACTCGACGACCTACCCGATCAACGGCCGTGTGTTCACGCGCGGCCAGACGTTCCATGTCGTCAAACATCAGGTCGAGCGTGCTCGCCTTGCCCATGAGGCGCACATTGGCCGCGAGTTCGGCCAGCCGCACCTCATCGACAATCAGCCTGCGTGTCTCCGGCAACAGTTGGTCGAGCTGTTTCTCATCCACCACCACCCCGCCGCCGCGATGGGCAAACTCCACCGCGTTGGCCGCCTGATGATTGTCCGCGGCAAACGGATACGGCACCAGCACCGCCGGCACGCCGCACGCCATCAGCTCCGCCAAGGTGCCCGCGCCCGCGCGGGACACGACCAGATCGCAGGCCGACAAGAGATCCGCCATGCGATCACAGAAGGAAATGGAAACGCTTTTGATCGGCTCACCGTTCGGACCGTCATGGGTTGCGCTCGTATCCGCGCCCTTGCCGGGACCGGTCACGGTCAGCAGCTGCACGCCTTGTTGCGCCAGCGCCGGCGCGGACGTCGCAGCCCAGGCGTTGAGCGCCTGCGCGCCCTGACTGCCGCCCAGCACGCCGATGATCGGACGATTGGGATCGAGTCCAAACAATGCCGCCGCTTCACCGCGCGGTTCGCGCCGAATCTCCGCGCGCACCGGCAGACCGGCATGACGCAGTTTAGCCGGTTTGACTCCGGCCAAATCCACCCCACCGGGCAGATAAACCCGCCGCGCAAAACGCGCCAGCACCCGCACCGCGCGCCCAGGCACGCGATTGGCTTCATGCAGTGCCACCGGCACGCGACTGAGCCAGCCGCCCACGATGATGGCCGCGGTGGTGAATCCACCGAAACCCACAATCATGTCGGGTCTGCGTTGCCGGATGAGTCGCAGGGAAAAGGCCAGACCGCGCAGCTGCTGCACGGTGAAACGCGCGAATCCCCGTGGACTCGCCGACAATGGCGCGCCGGGAATCCGGGCGAATTCAAAATCCGGATACTTCGCGGTCAGCCGGGCATCGATCTGCTTTTCCGAGATGAGCAGCAGCGTGCGGTGGCCGCGCTCGCGCAATTGCTCGGCCAACGCAATCCCAGGCGAGAGGTGTCCGCCGGTGCCGCCGCAGGCGATGATGAACTCGCTCATGCGATCACCTCCTCCAATCTGCGCCGACTGCGCTCCAAGGCCGGCTTCGACCAGGTGCGCGCGCTGTTGATGATCACCCCGACCAGCAGACCCATGAGGAGCAAGTTGGACAGCCCCGCGCTGATGAAAGGCAAGGACATGCCCTTGGTCGGCAGCAGTCCCGTCACCACGCCGAGATTCACGATCGCCTGCAGAGTGATGAGCAGAAGCGCGCCGCTCACCAGCAGGAACTGAAAAAGGTTGGGTGCACGCCGCAGGTGCAGCAGGCCGAGCAAGAACACGACGGTGAACGTGATCACCACGCCGAGCGTGAACCAAAGCCCGAGCTCCTCGCCCATTACCGCGAAAATGAAGTCGGTGTGCGCCTCCGGCAGGAAGTTCATCTGCTGACGCCCCTGGCCGATGCCGGCCCCGCCGACGCCGCCGACCGCGAACGCCGCCAGCGATTGGTAAAGCTGATACGTGCCGTCGAGCTTGTTGGCCTCCACATCGAGAAAGGCGGTGAAGCGATGCAAGCGGTTGGGATTGTTGATCACCAACATGGCGAACGCCGCCAGCGCCGCGCCGACGGTCGGCAGGATGTAGGCCCAGCGGGCCCCGGCCAAAAAGAGCAGAATCAGACCGACCGCGAGCAGCAGCGCGGCGGTGCCGAAGTCAGGCTGGAGCAGAATCAAGACGGCGAATCCACCGATCAACGCCAGCGGCAGCACAAACCCGCGCTTAAACTCGCCGATGCGCGTCTGGTTAATCGCCAAGTAGTGAGCCAGACAGAACACGAGCGCCAGTTTGGCGAACTCCGAGGCCTGCACCCGCACCGGACCGACGCCGAGCCAGCGCCGACTGCCGTTGACCGAGATGCCGATACCGGGAATGGCCGTGAGCACCAACGTCACCGCCGACGCGCCGGCCACGATCCAGGCAAACCGTCGCGCCGCCTCCAAGTCGAGCCGGCTGACAATGATGCAGACCGCCACCCCGCCGAGGATGCCGATCGCCTGTTTGATCAGGTAATAAAACGGGCCCTGCGAAAACGACGCCGTCGCGCTGAACAACACCGGCAGGCCCACGATCAGCAGTCCCACCACGCACACGACGATGAGCGTGGCAGGATGAGTCGGGGACGCGGCGGCGGTCTGGGTGCGGCGGGAGGTGGTCACGGAAACGAAGGCGGGAAATAGTTTGTCGTTGAATTTTGAATACAGTCGAAAAGGACGCGGACTCAGCGAAAGACGGGCGGCGAGTTGCCGTCATTGCCGCCGCCGATGGTGCGGATCGGCTCGTCGTTCGCCGGATCGGCTTCCTCGATCTGGATCACCGGCACGTCACTGAGCGGGCCGTCGCCCAGACCAGTGTCGAGATCGACGTCGGCCGGCACGCTGTTCGCGGGCGGCGTCGTGGTGGGAGCGGTGGTCGTCGGCAGATTGGCCTGCACGGTCGGTGTCGGCGCCGGCACCTTGGCGCCCGGAATCACGAGCTCCTGGCCGGGACGAATCAGCGCCGGATTGGCGATCATGTTGGCCATGACGACGTCGTTGACCGAAACCCCGTAACGACGGGCGATGACGGCGAGTGTTTCCCCTGAAGAGACGCGGTGCTTGATGGTTTCACCGCCGGAGCTCGCCGCCGGTTTCGCGGCGGTGGGGGCCGGCGTGGCGGGAGCCGTCGTGGACGTGGTGACGGCCGCGGTTTCATCCGCTTCAGGAATGGCGAGCATGTCGCCGGCGCGCACCAGATCGCTCTTGAGATTGTTGAACGCCTTGAGCTTGGCCACGGTCGTGTTGTGACGGCGGGCAATGGTCGCGAGCGTGTCGCCCGACTTGATCTGATATTGGATGGTCGCCTCCTCGGCATCGAGCGCGGGCGCGGGTGTGCGGGCAACGGACTTGCCCGGGATCACCAGCACCTGACCGATGCTCAGCCCGGCGTTGGACGGCAGGTTGTTGGCAGCGGCGAGTTCGGCCGTGCTCAGACCATGCTGGCGGGCGAGCTTCCAGAGATTGTCACCGGACTTCACCGTGTAGCTGGCCGCGGGCGTGACCTCGATCTCTTCGGCCGTCTGCATCACCGAAGCCGCCGGCGTGTCGGGCCGCGTCGGGCTGTAACGCGAGCCGGAAGCGTAGGCCGACGACGGGGTCGCGCCGTAGGCGGCAGAGTCGCTGGTCGCGAGCGGAGGATTGAGATCGCGGTCGGAAAGCTCCGGCGCCGCCGTGATGGGCGACGGCCCGCCGGACACGGGGGCTGGCTCGAGACCGGTCTGGGTCGCAGGCGCAGGGGCGACAGATTTTTTAGACGAACGGCAACCGGGGATGGCGATCGCCAGAACGAGCACCGCGATGTGCACCGCGATGACAGCTCCGAGGATGTTGAGAAGTTTCATGGCAGCTAAAGAATTTAGGAAGAAGTGACAGTCTCGGCGGCGGCCGGCAGGGCGCGCACCAAGGTTTCGAATTGATGGCCGCGATCAGTGTAGCCGGCGAAGGTATCGAGGCTGGAAAATCCCGGGCTGAGCAGCACGTGATCCCCCGGTTGCGCGATGGTCGCCGCAGCGTGCACGGCGTCGGCCAGATTCGCGCACACCTGATGCGGCACAGTCGCCGCACCGAGAAACGTGGCCAATATGTTCCGGGTCTCGCCGATCAACAAGACTTGCTTCACCCGCGGCGCGATTCTTTCCACGAACGCCGCCACGTCGCCACCCTTGGAGCGGCCGCCGGCGATCAGAATCACCGGAGTGACAAACCGTTGCAACGCGGCCTCGGTGGCGTGGAAGTTGGTCGCCTTCGAATCGTTCCACCAGGTCACGCCGGCAAATTCATCCACCCGCGCGAGGCGATGCGGGCCAACCACAAACGTCTGCGCCGCCGCATACAACACCGGTTCGCGCAGGCCCGCCGCACGCCACCAGGCGGCCGCGAGGAGGAAGTTTTCCCGCTGGGGCTGGTTCTCGAATACGGTGCCGCGCAAGAGGATGTCGCCGGCGG